>JAQUOR010000036.1 GCA_028717025.1 Candidatus Omnitrophota bacterium
TGTTACATTAGAATTAGAATATATAAACGCAACCGGAAAAATAAAAGGAGGTGACCAATGGCAAAGAAGAAAAAAGCAAAAAAGAAATAGGCGATATTCATGAGATGTTGTTACGGTAAAAAACCTATAAAAAAAGCTTCTAAGAAAGTAAAATGAAATAAGCATCTCAGATAGCGAGAGGGCCCCGCGCGATAAAAGCGCGGGGTTTAATTTTATACCGCGAAAACGCAAAACTCCCGCAAAGCCGCAAAAATAAAAAGATACCTATGCACGAATATCATTTAGTTAAATCGGTCATAAAAACTATCGAAGCAAAAACTGCGCAGCTTAATACTATAAAAAAGATCTCTCTGATTAAAATCACTTTAGGCGACCTAAAAATGGTCACCAGAGAGCATTTCACGGAAACCTTTAAAGAGGTTGCCCGGGGTACGATATGCGAAGGCGCAGCGTTAGATATCACGCAAGTACCAGGGGATGTTTTGATCGTTGAAAATATCGAAGGTGAATTTAAAAAAGATTGATACGTTCGGCGGCGCTTAAGTATTCCTTAAGCGCAAACCCGGGTTGAAACCCGGGGAACGTCGAATGGGTTGATTTTTGCAGCGTTTTTGAGGCCCCCGCTAAACTTTAAAACTGTTTGTATCCTAAACATACCGCGACTACCCTTCATATTTCTTTCTATAAGTTCATTTAATTCCCTCTGTATTCTTTTGAAAATAATTGATTACGCTATATAATAGATTCCGGGGCGGCTGTCTATTAAGCCAAAATACACCATGACTATCGAATTAATGCGGCACGTAGATTATTGGGTGGGGATACCGCTGTGTTTTGCCTTAAATAGTTTTAACTTTTTTGCGCGCCTGATAGATTTATTCAAAAAAAGGGGGCTTCCACAGTATAAAAAAATACTCTATATCAAATTATCGGAAATGGGAGCAATAATATTGGCATATTCTCTCATAAAAAAAATGCGGGAAGAGCATAGCGAAGCCGGAATATTTTTTCTCACTTTTAAAAAAAATAAAGAAATATTTCAAGCGCTGGGAGAGATTGTCCCTGACGCCAACGTGTTAACCATACGAGATGAATCTTTGATTTCGTTCTCTTTTGACACCGTAAAGGCAATACGCCGGTTGCGCCGTGAAAATATCGACATCACCTTTGACTTAGAGTTTTTTTCACGTTTCACGGCAGTGCTCGCCTATTTGACCGGCGGCAAGAAACGAGTTGGATTTTCCCGATATTCATTCGAGGGATTATATCGCGGGAACCTCTTTACTCATGCAATAGCATATAACCCTTTGCTTCATATTTCGGAAACATATCTATCTTTGCACCAAACAATCACCAACGACAGAAAGAATTCCCCGGAATTGAAAGAAACTGTTGCCGACAATACGATACAGGCACCGCATTTTATTTCTAACGAGGAAACGCGCAAGGGGGTACTTGAAAAAATAAAACCGTACAAAATTTCAGGCGACACTCGGCTGATTCTTGTTAACCCTGGCGAAGGGATGCTGCCGCTTAGAGAATGGTCCCTGAAGAACTTTACATACATATGCAAAGAGCTGCTCAACGACGAAAAAAATTATATTTGCATTGCAGGGACAGCAAATAAATACAAGAAAGAGATCCGCCTCCATGCTGCGCTTAACAATCCCCGCTGCATCAATCTGGTAGGAAAAACAAGCATTATTGAGCTCCTGGAACTTTTTTCTCTGGCGCATATTTTAATCGCCAATGATTGCGGCCTATCGCATATCGCTGCATTGACATCGATTGAAAAATTTATCATTTTTGGTCCGGAAAGTCCTCAAATTTTTTCTCCGTTGGATGAACATACACAGCTTTTGTATGCCCGTATGCCGTGTTCTCCGTGTCTCTCGGTGCTCAATCATCGCAACTCACGGTGTAAAAACAATATATGCTTGCAGGCAGTCGATCCCCGTGACGTATTAATGCGCATCAAGAAATTTCTATAACGATACCCATTCATGTGAAAATAAAAACAGACATTATCTTCATTGCGTTAATAGTATTGTGCACATTTTGTGCGTACGCTCCGTCTCTTACTAATTCGTTTGTGTGGGACGATTATTATGTCGTTGTTGACAACACCTTCGTTAAATCCTGGAATAATTTTCCTGCTCTCTTTTCAAAAAACTATCTTAGTCCCTTTGTAAAACATGGCGATCTTTCTACTGTCGACTATACTGTCGGCTCAGGCGAAACTTCCTATCGGCCCTTAGCCACTCTGTCGTATTTTTTTGATTATACCTTCTGGAAACTCAATCCTTTCGGATACCATCTTACCAATCTCTGTTTGCATATCCTCAATTCTCTTTTGCTTTACAGTGTAACATTTTTGCTCATTCGCAACAAACCGGCAGCGTTGGCAGCAGCTCTCTTGTTTTCCTTACATCCGATAAACTCGGAAGCAGTCAATGTAATATCTTTTAGGGAGGACTTACTCGTATTTTTATTCTACATGGCTTCGTTTGCACTATACATAACCCTCGACAGCGTTCGAGCCTCAAAACGCATCGTACGTTATATTTTTTCCTGCTTTCTTTTTTTCCTTGCGTTATTCTCTAAGGAAATGGCGATAACTTTTCCGGCTGCATTGATTCTCTATGATTATTTTTTTACTGATCGTACTTTCAAGGCCTTTTTTACAAAAAGGCGGCTGTTTCGCTATGGCGGGTACGTGCTTGTCGCCTTATTTTATCTGTGGGTGCGCTTTGCCGTTTTTGTAAATACAACCGAGGTCCCGGGCGTATATCCCGGGGGGTCTTTTTATTCAAATTTTCTCACAATGTCCAGAGTAGTAAGTGTGTATCTCCAATGGATTTTTCTCCCAATCGATATCCCTGCTTTTTTACCCAGCCAGCCTTATTTGTTCTCGAAATCTCTCCTTGATCCGGGAGTCATGATGTCGATTGCGTTGATATTACTTTGTGCAATACTTGCGTTAAAAATACGCAGGATATCGAAAAAAATATCGTTTGCTATACTTTGGTTTTTCGTCACTCTTGCGCCGGCAATGAATATATTGCCGCTCATGAATCACATTGCAAGCCGATATGTATATCTCCCTTTGGCGGGATTTTGCTTTTTGTCTGCGGAGACCATCGCACGGGTGAGCAGCATAAAAATTTCTCCTGCGATCTTGTCTTTCCTGATAAAAATTTCTCGTGCTTTCCTGATAGCGTTATTACTCATCTACGGGCTGGTAACTTTCATGAAAACTTTTTCCTGGAAAGATAATGCCGTATTGTTTTTGGAAATGACGCAACGCTTTCCCTCCAATGCGGCGGCGCATGCAACTTTTGGGGATTGTTTCGCCAGGGCGCATTTATTTGAAAACTCTATTGCCGAGTACCGAACCGCTTTGGCGTTAAACCCTCGATTGGTCGAAGCATACAATAATCTGGGTATCGCGTATGGGGAAGTAAAACAATATGAAAAATCGGTAGATTGTTTCCAGCGAGCAATTGAAATCGACCCCTTGTATGCAGATGCCTATAGTAACCTCGGCATCACGTACGCAAGGATGCATGAGGAAAAAAAGGCCCTTGCGTCGTGGACGCAGGTATTACGCATCAATCCCCGGCATAGGGGCGCCAAAGAAAATTTAAAAATTTTCTATCGGCACAAGAGTCGTCACTCCCGGCAAAGATTTGAGGCAAAGTATCTTACAAACTTTCATTAATTGTCCTTCATTTTGTTATTGTTTTATTGGTTGATATCTTTGGCTTTTTATGCTCTTCTATGATATAATCTCGCAATTAAAATGTTTACCGGCATAGTAAAAGAGATAGGGCAAGTTGAAACATTCTTAAAGCGGGGCACCGCAGCCACTCTGGGAATTCGTTCGAAAACGGTTTCCCTAGAAACATCGGCCTCTGATAGCGTCGCCATAAATGGAGCGTGCCTTACCGTAACAGAGAAAAAAAATGATTTGCTTTTTTTTGACACGGTGGAATCGACACTTGAAAAGACCAACCTTGCGAAACTTAAAAAAGGCGATTTCGTTAATGTAGAGCCGGCGCTTAAAGTGGGGGATAAACTCGGTGGCCATTTTGTATTGGGTCACGTTGATACCACAGCGCGGCTGCGCCGGGTGATTAAAAAAAGTACGTATTGGCAATTGGAGGTGGAATTGCCCGCTAAAGTACGTACGCATATTGTAGAAAACGGCTCATTGACGCTGGAAGGGATATCCCTGACAATTAAAAAAATATATCCGCGTTATTTTACTCTTGATATAATTCCTTTTACCTGCGGACACACGAATATAAAATATAAGAAGCCGGGCGACCGGCTTAACATAGAATTTGATTATCTTTTGAAAAAATTAGAAGCGGAAAAACGCGGATAGCTACGCGGAAATACGCTGAGATTCGGCGTTAATCCGCGTTTAAATCTGCGGGAATCCGCATCTATCGTCCGGGGCGTGGCTCAGTTCGGCTAGAGCGCTTGGTTCGGGACCAAGAGGTCGGTGGTTCAAATCCACTCGCCCCGACCAGTATTTTAAAAGTAGGGGCCATGCGTAACGTTGGTAGTTCTCCCGCCACGCTGTATCTGCCAAAATTCCCTTTGGTAATTGCGGGCTGTAAGTAATGGTTCGGCAACCGGCAAGGGTAACCAAGTTCGTCGGCCAGACTCTCCTAACCATATCCGATGAACGTTACCAGTATCTTGTCTCTCATAGAGCTACCTAATGCTGTCGTAAAAAGCCTTTCCTGTGCATGAAAAATAGCCGAAATTTATGGCAATTTTCCCACAAAGGCTATTTCTCACTTTTTAATTGCAAAGCGGAAATTATCCGATAAAATAAGGCAATGGGTAGCGAGCGAAGCCGGACTATAGATACTTATTTGGGCATTGACTGGGGCGGGACCTATATAAAATCCGGCCTTATTGACGCAAGGGGCAGGATTTTAAAACAAGAAACCTTCTCCTCCCGACAGCTTAAAAAAAAAGACGTATTTATCGACAAAGTAATCTCGCTGATAAAAGCTTACCGCACATGTACCATTAAGGCTATCGGCATAGGTGCGCCGGGTATCGTTGACACCAAAAAAGGCTTTATATATTATCTTCCCAACATCCCAGGTTGGATTAATTATCCTCTTAAAAACGTGTTAGAAAAAAAAAGTAACCTTCCTGTGTTTGTCGACAACGATGCCAACGTCTTTGCGCTGGCAGAGGCGCGTTTGGGCACAGCCAAGGGTGCTCGTCGTGCTATTTTTCTGACTTTGGGAACGGGTTTAGGCGGCGCGGTCATCTGGAACGGAAAAATCCTGGAGGGGAACGTAAGCGCTTCCGAAATAGGTCACGTGCCTTTAGCGCTTGCCGGTACGCGCTGTTCCTGCGGAGGAAGGGGTTGTATCGAGACGTTCGTAGGGGCCCAACACCTTGTAAGCCGCTATCAAACACTTAAGAAAAACACTTCTTCCTACGAAGTCAAAGATATTTTCCGCAATGCTTTGAACGGAGAGAAAGAAGCATTGACCGTGTGGCAGGAATTCTCCCAGGCTTTAGGGACATTCTTGGGCGGATTAGTCAATATTTTTAATCCCGAAGTGATCGTGCTCGGCGGAGGAGTGGCCGGCGCGTTTCGTCTGTTTAAACCCCTGGTCTTAGCTGCGCTGAAAAAACAGGCCATGTGGCCGAATCTAAAAGGTTTGTCTCTTGTAAGGGCAAAACTTAAAAACCCCGGCATTATCGGCGCGGGGCTCCTGGCAAAAGAGGCACTGAACTAGAAAGATAGCTATGAAGTTATTTATTGACACCGCAAATATAGACGAGATAAAAAAAGCACACGCTTTAGGTGTGTTGGATGGCGTAACCACTAACCCCACGCTTCTGGCAAAAGAAAAAACGGAGCCGGTTGAGCGCTTAAAAAAAATATGCTCCCTCGTTAAAGGTCCGGTAAGTGCCGAAGTTACCGCGCTTGAGGCGAGCGCAATGGTAGAAGAAGCAAAGGGATTAGCAAAACTGGCTTCAAATATTGTCGTTAAAATCCCCTCGACAATCGAGGGGTTAAAAGCGACTACGCAACTTTCCTCTTTGGGCATCAACACTAATCTTACCCTGTGTTTTTCTCCTTCCCAGGCACTTTTGGTCGCAAAAGCAGGAGCAACATACGTTTCACCCTTTGTGGGTAGACTCGATGATATATCCCAGGAAGGGATGAAACTAATCAGCGACATTCGCGTAATCTATGATAATTATAAAATAACCACCCAGATTATTGTCGCTTCCATCCGGCACCCGCTTCATTTCGTAGAAGCTGCCCGTATCGGTGCAGATGTCGCAACGGTCCCTTTCAAGGTAATAGAAAAACTCATGCAACACCCTTTAACCGATATTGGGATACAAAGATTTCTTGATGATTGGAAAACACTGAAGGAAAATAGTAAGAAATGAAAAAATTGTTTTTTCTTCTCGTGATGCTTAGCCTTCCGCTTACTGCCACAGCCAGCGAAGCAGTGCTCCCTGTCGACATTAACGCCGACGAAATAAACTACCTTCAGGAAGAAGGCACTGCTATTGCCAAGGGCAACGTCAAGTTGATCTACAAAGATACGCAGTTATTCGCCGACGAAGCGACGTACGATGCAAAAAAACAAACTGTCCATATAAAAGGAAATGTAAAAATAATAAAAGAAGGTACGACGGCGTACGGCAGCGATGTTATCTATGACTTTAACACCCAGAACGCCCAGATGTCGGACGTTACCCTGGTATCTCCGCCGATGTATGGCGGAGCGAAAGAAGCTAATAAGATCGGTGCTGAAAAGTATGTGCTCAACGAAGGCTACATGACCACCTGCAATAAAGAGCATCCCCATTACCGTATTGTTGCCAAGCACCTAACGTTTTATCCTGGCGTAAAAGTGGTTGCAAAAAACGTAGTCATTAAAGTAGGGTCTACTCCCGTGTTTTACGTTCCTTACTTTTCCATGCCCCTGGACGACGGCTCTTTCCCGTTAGAGTTTATCCCGGGCAGCAGCGAAGAGTGGGGGTACTATATCCTAAATCGGTGGCGTTACCATTTAAACCAACAGCATAGGGGTAAACTCATTTTCGACTGGTATTCCAAACGAGGCGCAGGCGTAGGTATTTTGCATAAAGCGCAAGGCACTAAAGTAGGCGACGCTGTTCTTAACGTGTACGCCATAGAGGATAAGCTTAATAAACTCCAGGAACGCGATACGCTTTTTAAAGAATTCCCTGAACGTAAAGATGCGACCTCAAAGAATCTGGAAGATGACCGTTACAAAATACAGTTTTACCACAGTTGGCGGCCGTCGAATAACCTTTCGATGAGGATGGAACTGCAGAAATTCTCCGATCCATTTTTTATGAAAGATTTTTTTAAGAGCGAATATGAAAAAGAACCGCATCCGCTTTCATACAGCTTTATCGATTATTCGTTCTCCAATTCTTCCCTCTCACTCCTAACGCAAAAAAGGATGAACGACTTCTTCACGGAAACAGAGTACCTGCCGCAACTTGAGTATGATTTTTACCGCCAGCAATTAGGCTCTTCAAATTTTTATTTTGAATCGCAATCAACTGCCGGCAATCTAGGGTATCGTGTTGCCGACGAAGAAACGCATTACGAAGCCGGCCGATTGCACACGCACAACACCATAAGCTATGCGCAGAACATAAAATGGCTTTACATCAACCCTTTTGCCGGGGGCTATACTACTCTTTACTCAAAGGACTTAACAGAACGTGAGGGTGTCGTAAGGGTGGCTCCTGAGACCGGAATAAATTTTAGCACGAAATTGTATAGAAACTTCGATACCTCATTTGATTTTGGCTCAGAAAAAATAACGCAGATGCGCCACATCCTGACGCCGACGTTAAGCTATAGTTATATCTTCCCGCCTACGGTGTCTAAAAACAGGGTATTCCAGTTTGATGATATTGATGCGCTCGGCCGGCACGAAAAAATAAAACTTACTCTCGACAATAAAATAAAGGCGCGCAGCGATCGGCGTACGTGGGATTTTATTTATTTCAGCCCCGCGGTCGAATATAGCGTTAAAAAAGAAGGTATCAAAGGTAGTTTTTTTGATAAAATAACTTCTGATTTTGAAATATACCCCAAGGGGTGGCTCTCTTTCACTGCAAGAAATGAATATGATTGTGTCGACAGGGCGCTTACGGAACTTAATACGGATTTCTCTATCCGCGACCCTAAAACCGAAAAATACACTCTCTCTCTGGGACACCGCTACCTGCGTAGCGAAAGCTCTCAGGCGACATTGGATTTTAAATATCAGCTCACCCAAAAGGTGCAATTTAAGAATTACCTGCGATACGAATACAAAGAAAAGAGATTCCAGGAACAGCAGTATGCGTTACGCACTGATCTGCACTGTTGGTGGCTTGATACCGGGGTAACCATTGATCATCGCAATAATTACACTCTGTGGTTTGCGCTTGTGTGTAAGGACTTCCCCAGTCTCCATATTGGATTCGACCAAACCTACAGTGGTGCTCAAAAGTCATATTAAACTTTTTTAAAGGAGGCCCTCTTCATGGATCATAAAAACCACGCTCAACACAGAATCTGCGTCGTAGGCGCAGGCCATGTAGGTCTTGTTTCCGCTGCGTGTTTTGCGGAATTGGGGCACAGTGTAGTATGCACCGACAACGATACCAAAAAGATAGCGGCGCTCAAAAAAATACAGATGCCGTTTTACGAACCCGGGCTTGCAGAGCTCGTTGCCAAAAACATCAAAAAGAAAACACTTCTTTTTTCATCGTCCCTGGATGAAAGTATTTTAAAATCCGATGTTATTTTTATTGCGGTTGGTACTCCACCCTTAGCGGATGGCTCGGCGGATTTAACATCCATAGAAACGGTGGCGCGCACTATTGCACGCAATCTTAACGCCTATAAACTCGTGATAGAGAAATCGACGGTGCCTGTGCAGACGGGGCAGAAGATAAAAGAAACTATTTCCCGGTACCGCAAAAATAACATCGCCTTCGATGTGGCTTCAAACCCGGAGTTTTTGCGAGAAGGGAAAGCGGTGTACGACTCTTTTAATCCCGACAGAATCGTCATTGGTGTAGAATCTAAAAAAGCGGAACGCATTTTAAGAGAACTTTATGCACCGCTTAAAACTTCCGTTATTGTTGCGGACATCAATACCGCTGAAATCATCAAACACGCCTCAAACTCTTTTCTCGCTACTAAAATTTCCTTCATTAACGCCGTTTCGCGCGTCTGCGATTTAGCCGGCGCGAACGTAGAAACAGTAGCGCACGCGCTTGGTTTAGACAAGAGAATCGGAAAACAATTCTTGCAGGCCGGTATAGGCTACGGTGGATTCTGTTTTCCGAAAGACCTGGAAGCGTTTATCTATATTTCAAAAAAAATTGGTTATGATTTCGGGATTCTTAAAGAAGTAAAGAAAGTAAACGACGAACAACGCACGTATTTCATAGAAAAAGTAAAAGAACGCTTATGGGTCTTAAAGGGTAAAAAAATTGCGATTTTAGGACTTGCCTTTAAGCCGGATACCGACGACATGCGCTTTGCTCCATCCATTGATATCATTAATACGTTCTTAAGGGAGGGAGCGCACTGCGTGCTTTATGACCCGCAAGCACAAAGCGAAGCAAAAATGCTTTTTAAGGGAAAAAGAGTACGGTTCGCTTCCAATGTATACGCGGCAGTCAAAGAATGCGACTGCCTGTGTTTTTTAACCGAGTGGGATGAGTTTAAAAAAATTGATTTTAAAAAAGTAAAACGGCTTTTGAATAACCCATTGATTGCTGACGGAAGAAACATGTTCGAAGGTAACGCACTGGTTGAATTGGGCTTTGAATATATCGGCATAGGGAAATAAGTTAAAGGATATTGCATGGACCCTGGGGGCATCTCTGACAACGCTAAGCGAAACTACCAAGAAATTAGAAAAAAGATTGAAAGCAAAAAAGCCAGACTTTGCATTGTTGGCTTAGGCTACGTAGGCCTGCCTCTGGCGGTTGCGTTAAGCAAAAAGGGGTATTTTGTCTACGGTTTCGATACCAACCCTGCGCACATTGAGCGTTTAAAGAAGGGTGATCGTTACATCGTTGACGTTGACCCGAAAGAGGTGCTTTCGTTACTGGGCCGGAAGCGTTTTTCGCCCACCACCGATACCGCTGTTTTGGCCCAGGCTGACATTATTATCGTGTGTGTGCCCACGCCCCTGCGAAAGGTAAAAGTGCCGGATATTTCCTATGTCGTCAAGGCCAGCCGCGCCATACAAAAATATCTGCGTAAAGGGCAATTGATCATCCTGGAGAGCACCTCGTACCCCACGACCACCCGGGAAGTAATGTTGCCTATTTTAAAGAAGGGCGGTCTTAGGGAAGAGGAGGACTTTTTCCTTTGTTTTTCACCGGAGCGGGTTAACCCTGCGGATAAAAAATTTCCTTTAACGAAAATTCCGAAGGTCGTCGGCGGCTTATCGCGGGAATCAACCACGCTTGCTTTTTTGCTGTATTCCCGGATTATAAAAAAAGTATTCGGCGTTTCATCGCCTGAAGCAGCGGAAACAGCCAAGCTTCTCGAAAATACCTTTAGATTGATCAATATAGCCTTAATCAACGAATTTGCGCTCGTGTGTCATAAAATGAATATCGATATCTGGGAAGTCATTGAAGCCGCGAAAACCAAACCTTTTGGGTTTATGCCTTTTTACCCCGGACCGGGCTTAGGCGGCCATTGCATTCCGGTTGACCCGCTCTATCTTTCCTGGAAAGCAAAAACATTGGGCTTTAAGACAAAGATGATTGATTTAGCCTCATACATAAACCATTACATGCCCGTGCATGTTGTTGAAAGGGTAGAGGGGCTGCTCGCAAAAAAAGATATCGCGCTTATAAGTGCGAAGGTCCTGATTCTAGGGGTCGCCTACAAAAAAGATGTAAAAGACTTGCGCGAATCGCCTGCGTTAGAACTTATTGAAATCTTCCAGAAAAAGGGCGCTCGCGTTTTCTTCCATGATCCTTTGATCCCGTACTTAAAGATCGAAACGATAAACATTAAAGGGATTGCACTTAATAAAAATATTCTTAAAACCTTTGATTGCGTGGTGGTCGTCACCGACCATTCCAGTATCGATTATGCTTTTGTGAAAAAAAATGCCAAACTTATTTTCGATACGCGTAATATTTACAAAAAAACCAGTGATACCGTGGTGCGGCTATGATTCAAGACGTTGTACTCAAAGAACTTAGGGTTAATTGTGACGAACGCGGACAATCAATGGAGATACT
>JAQUOR010000037.1 GCA_028717025.1 Candidatus Omnitrophota bacterium
GTCCCAGTGTAAGGAATGCTCATTTGACCTGATGACCTTCAGGGACCACAATACCGTCGTATTCGAAGATGACGCGGGAAATAAAAAGGAATTAAAATGTAATGAGCGTTATTATGTGCCGAGCGATATAACCTGGCTCCTTAAATCGCTTGGATTTAAGAAAATAGATATTTTTGGAGCAAAGCTGGGAGCGTATTCAAGGAAGAATAAATTGACTCAGGAAGATTTCGAAATGCTTGTTGTTGCGGAATTGTCCCCGCATGGGCCGAATCAAGCCGGCGGCAAAATCTCTCGCTAGAAAACAGCTCGACATTTTGCTCGCTTGGCGTAACATCCAAACGTCGTTCGATTTATATCAGGAAGTTCGAATAATCCTTAGTTCGTTTTATACAAGTCTTTCAAAAAAATAGCCTTAAGATTTCTTAACTTTCTGTCAGTTAATATTCCCACTTTTTCTTAAACGCTTTGCTCATCTAAATTAATTGTCTTTTAGCTATTTACTGCTAAAATAATTTAGAATGAGGATGTTATATTGCCTGCTGTTAATACTTGCCTTTTTTCTTCCGCCTTCAGCGTTTGCCGAAACCATCGTTTTTAAATCAGGTAAGACCACGGAGGATAAAATTTCTGAAAAAACTACAACTTATATTAAGGTTGATATTAATGGCATACCTATAACATATTATCTCGATGAAATTGCTACAATAGATGGAGTTGCTATCCAGATAGACCAAGACTTGGGACATGAAAGGACAAAAAATGGCTCGTTTCCCGAAATGGAAAAAGAATATCAGGAGTACCTTAAGCAGTTGCAATCTAGTGATCCTCAAGAAAGAGATGCCGCAGTAATTAAGTTAACGCAGGCTGTGCGAACCGATGCTAGATTGGTTGCCCCGCTGATTACCGCGCTTAATGATGAAAATGCAAAGATAAGAATTCATGTTATCCAAGCCCTGGGAAGGCCGGAATTAAGACGAGAGAATGTTACAAGGCCGTTGATTGAGGCGCTTTACGATAAGAATGAACAAGTCCGTTCTGCTGCTGCATCAAGCCTTGGGCGCCTGGGCGATCCAGAAGCCATAAAACCACTTATCAGAGCGCTTTCTGATAATTCAAATTGGGTGGTCATGAGTGCAATTGACAGTTTAGATAAGATTGGAAATGAACAAGCAATTGAATCGCTTAACGCATTGCTTACGCATTCTGATAAACGTATTCAGAATGAAGCGAGGAGAGTTTCAAATAACCTTCAATCAAAATACCAGTCGGCAATCGCACGTCAGGAGGCAAAAAAAGGCAATCAACAAATGCAACTAAAGCTAGACGAACTTAAATTGCCCAAAGAATGGCAGCCGCTAATAGTACAGCTTAAAAGTGATAGTATCTATACGCGCCAGGATTGTATTCGTGGACTAGCGCATTTCAAGGATGAGGAAGCAGTTGAGCTTTTACTTGTCGCATTAACAGATACTGCTCCTTCTATACGCCAGGAGGCCCTTAAAGCTTTTAACACCGAGCCATTAAAAAATTTTAAAGATAGAGACAAACGCATATTACAGCCGGCCCTTACCATGCTGAACGATCCTGCTCCTGAAGTCCGCAGAGTTGCCGCCGATATTTTAGGAGATTTTAAAAATATCGAAGTGGTCAATGCATTAATAACTGCCTTAGGGGATGTTGATGGCGGTGTTGTTGACGCCAGTAGACGGTCTTTAACTAGGATCGGTGGAATAACCATAGAGCCGCTTATTCGAATGTTGAAGGAAGGTGATCGGCAAAAACGGCGAATTGCAGCGCGGATTTTAGGAGATTCATGTGATTCTCGCGCAATCGAACCATTAACAGCGGCTTTGAACGATGAAGATGATGGTGTACGTCTTGCCGCAAACAATGGATTAGTCAATATTAAATCAAACATACAGATGAGCGGTGATCGTAAGCACGAAACTCATCAGGGAGCATATATATACGAGAATATTGTCGCTGACCTTAAATCAGAACATGGAAATGTGAGGCTTGCTGCTGCGCGGGCCGCGCGTGATTCAAAAGACGCCCGCTTCGTGGACTTATTCGTGCCTCTTTTAAAGGATAAAGACAGTAATATTCAAATTGTTGCCTATGATATTATGCGAAAGTCAAAGGACCCAAAGGCTGTAAATGCGCTTATCGAAATACTTTTAGATGAGTCCACTGATGGTTATGGTTTTGATCAGTGTATAACCGCATTAGCTTCTATCGGCGATACACGCGCGGTACCCGCGCTCATAAAGGCTTTACAAAAGAAGAATAAACATAATTTAGAATACAAGATAGCGCAAGCTCTCGGTCATTTAAAAGATGCGCGTGCAATAGGTACTTTAATTGATATGCTTAAAATGGACACAACAGATGGAAACGATTTACCTGTGCGAGCCGCGAGCCAAGCTTTGCATGAGATCACCGGAGAAAATTTCGGCATAGATCCTTTGCCTTGGGAAAAATGGTGGAAAGAGGAAAAGAGGAAGTAAGAGGCGGTTTTGATGATTATAAAACCTAAAATTATTATTTTTACCTTTTTTGGTGTAATTGCGGTATGTGCTTTGATTGTTTTTATCGATGGGCAAAGAGTAAAAAATCTTGATGGCAATTTTATCCTTGATAAAGTTAAAAAAAGAATAGAAGCTAAGGATTCAAACGGCGCTTTCAAACAAATAAAATTAGCCTTAAGAAATTCTGATATTCAAGTGAGAGCCAAGGCAATAGAAATGCTTGAATTGTTTTCTGATCCGGCTGAACTTGAGGTGCTCACCAAAGCCGCGCAAGATGAAAATAGTTTGATGCGGCTTTCGGCAGCGAGGGTTCTTGGCAAAAAACACGGACAGGGAATAATAAAAACTCTTAAAGCCTTGCTGCTAGATTCTGATAAGAGCGTTTCTCAAACAGCATATCAAGCGCTTCTTTCCATGGAGCAGATTCCTAAAGGTTCACTTGGTTTTTCTTTTAAAAATTCTTCTATTTTTTTAAATCAATATTCGAGAGATGCGTTGCTTGATCAAGGAGATAGCAAAGCAGTTCCTATTCTATTGGAAATGCTTGAAGAAACCAATAACGAGATTTTAACTGAGGCTGTAGAAATTATATCTCAAAAACATGTGCAGGACCCAAGAGTCGTAGAGCCTCTTATAAATTTTATGAATAATCGAAGCGACTCTTGTCTTGGCAGCTTGATTAATGTTTCTAAAAGCGATGAAACACAACGCTCTCGCGCGCTCATCGATAATGCTCTTGATAGTAAAGAGTGGGATCTTTTTTCTTCTGTTATCAAAACTGTGGGGAGAACCCAAGACGCAAAAGCTCTTAGATCACTGAATGCTATTTTAAATGATGCGCGGTGGAGCAGTTTCGATGATGAAATAAAGTCGTTGCCAGTGAAAGAAGATGGGCATAGGGATATAAGGCCCGGACTACTTAAAGCGTATAATCAAGCTGAGTCAATAAAACGCATTGTCAGGGCAGCATTAGGCAGTTTCGGCACAGCAGATGCATCAAAAAGAGAAGAGACCGTAGAAACCTTGCTGTCGCTCTTGGCCATGAGCGAGCAACAGCATGGCGCAAAATATATTATTGAACGTTTAGCGCAGCTTAAGGAGATACGCGCGATCGGTCCTATCATTGATGCAAGTTGTAAAGTAAACGATTACGCTACAGAGATGACAGCGTTATACGCAACTAAAGAGATAAATAAAGCAGAAACCATTAAGTATCTGATCAGCATGATGAGTGATCAGAATAACAAGAATAGAGTTTGTGCCATAAAGATGCTGGAAAAATTGGGCGATCATTCTTGTGTTGATGCATTGATTGTAAGCCTGAAAGATAAAGATTCTCAGGTGCGTGCTGCTTGCGCTCATGCCTTGGGGATTTTAAAGGCCACAAAGTCAGTTGATGCGTTAATCGCAGCGCTTGATGATGAAGCGGAAAGCGTTACTGATGCGGTATTGGCGGCTTTAGGCGCTATACGCTATAGTCGCGCGGTAGAACCTATTGTGAACGCCATTCAAAAGAGAAAGGTTAATGCTTTAGCGGGAGTGACCGCTCTTTACAATATTACCGGCAAACGTTGGGATTATTTATTAAGCTCATCTGTCTCTAGCTCTTCTCAAGAGTCTTTGAGTGGTGAACCCTCATCGCAAAGACCCGTTCGGTTAAAGGTCAATGCCTCCTCGGCACGCTAGCTATCGGAGATGTTAAGGTTTTATGCAATGAATACTTTTTTTGAAAAACACGAGAAAAAATTTTATTTATTTTATTTATTAATTCTTTTGGTTGCGTTTTATTTAGCAGATAAAAAAGCAGCGGAAAGTTTTGATTTTAATACTATGAATTTTTACTTGAGCAGAAGAAAATACGGTGCAGCGTTAGATTTGATTAATGAAAAACTTTCCAAGAAAAAAAGTTTTGAAGGTTATCTTGCTTCATCTGCGATATATCTCGATATGGGGTTGCATCGTGAGAAAAAAACGTTTTCACACAGATATGATCAAATAGCAGACGGCCTTAGCTACCAGTTAGATTACGGAACTTATGGCCGTTATAACGCTCAACAGCTCTACGCTTTAGCTGATGAAGCAGCCGAAAATGCCCTCGCCATAAATGATAAAGACGCTCAACCCCACAGTGTATTAGCCGTAATTGCATTGCGTCAGGGGGCCGTACAGCGATCAGAAGAGTCCATGGTTTCTGCTATGAGTAATATAAATGATGCTGAACAGGAAGCAAAATGCCTGGTATGGATAGCCTATATGTACTACCTTACGCTTAAAGATACATTTGATAAATCGCAATATGATCAAGCTATAGTTTATATTAAGAGAGCGGTACGCGCTGACGACCTAAATGCAAAAGCGCATGAAGTGTACGCTGATCTATTAATGCTTTATGTGCATAGTTCAGAAATAACGCATGAGGAGTATCAAAAGTTTAAAAAAATAGCACAGGAGGAATATCAAAAAGCTATAGAGAGAGCTAAGCCCGGCAGTTTAGTTGCGCCAGCGATGTATAAGACGAAACGTTCTACCATTATATTGGAATTAGTCAGTCTATCCGATGCTGCTGAGCTTAAACGAAAGCTTTACATGGCTCGTTGACATATCTTTTATAATAAAAAATTATAGCTAAGAAAAAGATATGATTTTTTTATACCAGTCATTTTCACTTGCCATGATGTGTGTTGGTGTTTTTATGGCAGCAAGAGAAGTGCAAGCTCGTACGAGAGTGATTATGGTTGCTACGGCTACCGCAGCGCTTGTGGTATACTTGTTAACTAACGAGCCTATTGTTAGGCTGTATGATCTATGGTTTATATTTCTGTATGGCGTTGGATGCCTTATTTATTGGTATAAAGTAAATTTTTTTTAACACAAAGGTGACAGACTTTGTACGATTGCCTCGGTCTTCATAACATAGCGGAATAAGGAACCTGAATTTTTATTTCGCCGCGCTAATTATTCTTATCAAACCTGACTATTTTGTTATAATGCTCACTCGTGAGAGTATTTATCCGGAAAAGTAAATCCGGCATTGTAAAATGCATGAAGAAAAGAGCGTTTATAAGGAATGGTACCTTCTGGGTTTACATTTTACAATGTCAGGATGGGACGTATTATACCGGGTATACTAACAATTTAGACAGAAGGCTTAAACAACACAAAACTGGTAAAGGCGGCGCCTTATACACGAAGTGGAAAAAGGCAGAGACGCTAGTCTGGACCAAGCAATATTGTCGTTTTAAACCGGCATATTTGATGGAAATGAGAATTAAAGCGTTAACCAGACTGCAAAAAGAAGCGCTTGTTAAGGGAATAAGATTGGAGAGAGTATTGGCAAAAGCGGGGAAATGACAATAAAAGAAGTAATTTTTTTATGGAAAATAAAGAGAAAAAAGTCAAAACCGTCCGGGCTCCCGCATATCGGTAAAATCTCAAAGTGATTTTACCGAAGAGCCTCGGACGTGGCATTCAAAAGTTTTTATAAAAACTTTTGGATGCCAGATGGTGCAAGTGGCGCGAGGCTTGCCCCCAGGATTTCGATTTCGAAGAAATCTTGAGGGGATGGGATTGAAGAGAGTAAGTGACATTCTGATAAGAGATTTAAAAAATTTTTCTTGTATTGGGTGTTGTAGAGTGGTAGGAAAAAATAAGCATGTGTTTAGCATCGAAGGGGAAAAATGGTTAACGCGAATGATTTAAAAAAAAGGGCAATGATCGTGATCGAGGGAGAACCGTATCAAGTGACCGATGTGGCCATTTCTCTGCCTTCGGCGCGGGGCGCATCGATGATGGTGCGCGTTAAAGCGCGCCACATTATAAACGGCACCATGCTTGATAAGAATTTTAAGGCAGCTGACAAGTTCCAAGAGGCGGATATAGATAAAATAGGGGCGGCTTTTAATTATAAAGACGAAAACACCTACTACTTTATGAACCAAAGCACCTATGAGACGATCGAGCTTTCAAAAGCAGTGGTAGCTGACGCGGCCGCGTATTTAATTGAAGAACAAGCGGTTAAAGTAATAACGTATCAGGGTGCCCCGGTGGCGCTGGAATTGCCGCTTTTTGTGAATCTAAAAGTTGTCGAAACCGAACCTGTCTCGCAACAGGCGGGCGGTGGCGGAGGAGGAATAAAAAACGCGATTTTGGAAACCGGTCTGGAAGTGAAAGTCGCCAAGCATATTGCGTCGGGCGAGACGGTGCGTGTTAATACCGAAACAGGCGAAGTGGGCGGCAGGGCGTAATGCAGGGAAAAAATGAGCAAGGAATTAACCAGAGTGCAAAAAGAAGCGCTTGTCAAAGGAGCAAGATTGGACAGAGTATTGGCGAGAGCGGGGAAATGATGACTGGGAAAGAAAAAATAAACAAGGAATTTTCGTCCGGGCCCCTAGATACTGGTAAATTTTCGCAGAAAATTTACCAGAGGGCCGCGGACGTGGCATTCAAAAGTTTTTAAATATGATTAAAATAATGAAGAATAATTCCGCCCGGACTCCTGTATATCGGTATAAAGTTTGCAGAAGCAAATTTATACCGAAGAGTCTCGTGCGTGACACCCAAAGGTGCGAGCTATGAAAAAAATCTATATTCGCACCTTTGGGTGTCAAATGAATGTGCGCGATAGTGAAGCTCTGCTTGGGCTTTTTTTGGAGAAAGGGTATGCTCAAGCCGAAAGCGAGAAGGATGCCGACGTAATTCTCCTTAATACCTGCTCAGTGCGTGCGCATGCAGAGCATAGGGTGCATTCGATATTGGGTTCTTATAAAAAGCTGTCAGCTATCAGTCGTCAGCCATCAGCCAAAAAGAATAAAAAAGCTGAAAGCCTGCCGAAGGTGAGGCTGAAAGCTGAGAGCTGTAAAATTATTGGCCTCATTGGTTGCATGGCAAAAAATGTTGGAGAAGAAGTTGCAAAGCGCTTTGCGCACGTGGATTTAATCGTTGCGCCATCAAGATTACATAAGATACCGGAGTATGTACAAAGGATAGTCGACCAAAGACCAAAGACCAAAGACCAAAGACCCGGATTGAGAATAATCGACCTGGAAGACGGAACAAGGGAAGAAACGTTTTACTCTGCAGAATACCGCCAGGATAAAAGCCACGCGCAGGTGGTTATTTCTACCGGTTGCGCAAACAATTGTGCGTATTGCGTGGTTCCCTTTGTACGGGGCGCGTTGCGCTTGCGCGCTCCGCAAGATATTATCGCGGAGGTTAAACGTAATGTGGCGATGGGCAGAACGAGGATAACACTGTTGGGCCAAAACGTTAATGACTATAATTTTATAGAAGCGGAACAAAGCGGAACAAAACGCGGATACACGCGGAATCATCCCACGTCCCACGTCCTACGTCCTACGTCCTTCGTTGATCTACTAAAGATGGTGGAAGCAATAGACGGGGTAGAGGAGATCGAATTTCTCACTCCTCACCCGAAGAATACCACGCGGGAGTTATTTAAATTAATGGCCAAGTCAAAAAAAATAAAAAAGTACTTACATTTGCCTTTCCAGGCCGGTTCTGATAGAATCTTGAAGCTTATGAACAGGGGCTACACCAAGAAAGAATATCTTGAGTTGGTCAAAGATTACAAGGAAATTACCGGAGGCACCATAGGGACCGATATAATCGTCGGTTTCCCCACCGAGACCGATGAGGATTTCGCTCATACAAAAGAGATTTTAGAAAAAGCGCAATTTATGGGCGCCTATATATTTAAATATTCTCTGCGGCCCCATACACAAGCTTTGAAACTTAAAGATGACGTTCCCGCGGCAGTTAAAGAAAAAAGACACGCGATTTTATTGGATTTGCAGAAGAAAATTTCTGCCATAGAAGCGGATAAACGCTGATCAAAACGCGGATACACGCTGATTTAAGATGAAGATAGAAAATTCTACAAAAATAATTTTTAAATACGCTTTGCGCTATGCTCTATGCGCCATGCTTTGGATGAGTCCTCTCCCAGCTTTTTGTGCTTCTCTTGATGGTGCGTATAAGGATTACATCAACGGTGATTACGAAGAGGCATTGACCAAAGCGGTAAACGTACGACAGAACGATGAATCACTGTATTTTTTAGGTTTAGCGTACATCAAGATGGAAAATTATCCCCAGGCCAGGGAGTATCTGCTGAAGCTTACCAGAAATTTTCCACGCTCTCCGTATCACGAGCAGGGATTGATAAAATTAGGGGACACGTATATGCTTGAAGGCAATACCAAACAAGCGCAGGCCCTCTACGAAGACATAGAGAAAAAACAGTCGAATTTTGATGGTATGCCGCTTGTGTACTTGAGACTTTCTCAGATAGCAGCCAAAGAAGGCAGGTGGGACGACAACAAAAAGTATACGACATTGCTCAAAGAACGATATCCGGGCAGCATAGAGGCAAATATCTTGGGCCCGGCCCAAGAAGTCTGTTATTTTTTCAGTATTCAGGTTGGCGCTTTCAGCAAGAAAAAGAATGCAGAAGAGCTTGAAGCGGAACTGAAAAAGAATTACGCGGCATATATCGCTGAAGAAAAAAATGGAGGGTATGCTCTTTATAAAGTACGCGTAGGAAAATTCACGGATAGAAAAGAAGCTGAAAGCATGCGCGTAAAACTCGCGAAACAAGGATACCCGGCAAGAATATATCCGTAGGGCGTGGGACGTAGGACGTTCGTGACCTCCGGTCACTAGGACGTGAAATGTGGGAAGAAGAAAGTGGTAAAGTTAGCAAAAAGCTTTAGAGACTTAGAGGTATATAAGATTGCATTTGAAGGAGCGATGGAAATACATGAAATTTCTAAGAAATTTCCTTCGGAAGAAAAATATAGTCTGATTGATCAAATACGTAGGTCTTCGCGTTCAGTATGTGCGAATATTGCTGAGGCGTGGCGTAAACGTAAATATATAGCGATGTTTATAAGCAAGCTTTCCGATTCGGCGCAGGAAGCAGCCGAAACCCAAGTTTGGTTGGAATTTGCTCTGGCCTGTAAATATATCGAGAAAGATATTTTTGATAGATTAAATGAACAATACGAACATATTTTTGCAATGTTATCTACAATGGAGAGTAAAGCGTCCGCTTTTTGTAACATGAATTCTCACAAAGAACGTCTTACGTCCTAGCTTGCGGAGCGAAGCGGAGCAACGGACGTCCCACGTCATACGTTGTTTATGCCAAACATTGTTTTTATTGTCGGTCCTACCGCAACAGGTAAAACAGAAACTGCTTTTACTTTGGCTCGCCGGATAAACGCTGAAATTGTATCGGCTGACTCAATGACGATATATAAAGAGCCAGCCATCATTACGTCGAAACCAAGCCCGGAGATGTTGGGGCAGGTACAGCACCATTTCGTAGGTATTATTTCCGTGACACAAGAATACAGCGTTTTTGATTACTATGCGAGGGCGTGCGCGCTGATAAATGATTTTTATCGTCAAAAAAAACCGGTGCTTGTATGCGGAGGTACCGGTCTCTATAGTAAGGCTCTCCTTGATGGTATTTTTGAGGGTGCAGGGAAAGACGAAGCCTTCAGAAAAGATCTGGAAGAGCAGGCACGAATCCAAGGCAAAGAATACTTGCATAACGAATTAAAAAAAGTAGACATAGAAACAGCCCGAAAGATATCAGTTAATGACGTAAAGAGGATAATCCGCGCCCTTGAGGTATACCATTGCACGGGATCGCCTTTGTCAAAGAAAAAGAAAGAGGCAAAGGGCCTATGGGGTACTGTGCCCATAAAAATATTCGGACTGAGGCTTAAAAGAGAAGCTCTTTATGCGAAGATCGATAAAAGAGTGGATGAAATGTTTAATGCCGGAGCCATCGCTGAAGTGGAAAGATTAGGTAAGCTACATTTGAGTCTCACCGCAGAAAAAATAATCGGCATAAAAGAGATAGGGGGATATCTTAAGGGAGAGTATACTATAGAAAAAGCAAAAGAGCAGATGAAGCAAAATACCCGTCGCTTCGCCAAGCGCCAGATGACCTGGTTTAAGCCCGACAAACGCATCCAATGGATCGATATCGATACTTTGACGACAGAGGATATTGTTAAGAACATCGCCCAGAAGATAGAAGCAGATACACGCTGAACGAAACGCGGATAAACGCGGAATGGATATGGGTAACTTACTATATGAGAAAGAGTCATATGAGATAAGAGGAGCATGTTTTGCTATTTGGAAACAATTTGGAAGCGCGTTTAAAGAGACGATAATAGAAAAAGCCTTGGCAAAAGAACTTCGGGAGCGAAATTTATCAATAGAACAGCAGAAGAGAATAGATGTATTTTATAAAGGCGAAAAAATAGGTGTTTATATCCCCGATTTTGTAGTAGATAATAAAATAATCGTAGAAATTAAGGTCAAACCTGTGTTAGTCCGGGAAGACAAAAAGCAGTTTTGGTATTATTTAAGAGGTTCAGATTATCGGCTTGGATTTTTAGTGAATTTTGGAACTAAAAAGCTTGAGATGGTAAGACGCATATATGATTTGGCGCGCACGCAAACAGCGTGATTCCGCGTAACTATCCGCGGTAATCCGCTTCTATGATTAAATATGTACGAAACCAAACAACAAGAAAAAGCTTTATTAATCATAACGCACACGGTTAAGGAACGCTGGTCTAA
>JAQUOR010000038.1 GCA_028717025.1 Candidatus Omnitrophota bacterium
CATGGTATAAGGGTCTTAAAACGGGTGCCCCTCGTTGAAACGCAGGACAAGGATGAAACCGTGCTTATCAATGTGATAACGTTTACGAACATCATCGAACGTTGGATCAAAGAGTATCCTGAACAATGGGGGTGGATACATCGTCGTTGGAAATCACGGCCTTCAGAAAAAATGGCGGATGTCAAATTTAAGATAGAAGCTTAATGTAAGAAAAATAGATTAAAAAAACATTGCAATAATCTCTACCTTTGATAAAATTTTTTTGAGTTGTATTTCGAGTGCGGGAAGCTGTTTTAAGGAGAAAAAAGCATATGAAAAATAAATATAGTATCGGTATAGGATTAAACCTTTTTGATGCGCGAGCAATACTTTTGCGTGATGATGGGAAAGTCATCGCGCAGATAGAAAAGAAAAGAGAGCAGGTGAGCGCCAACGAAACTATCGAGGTGCTTCTTGAGCTCTTTGAGGTGATTGTATCGAAAGCGAAACAATACAAAGAAAATATCTCGGGCGTAGGCCTTGCGTTGGGAGGTATTGTCGATGGCACAAAAGGCATTGTGCATTGGCCTCAGAAGCAAAATTCATCATATACCTATATATCGGTGCCCCTGAAGGATTATCTTGAGAAGAAATTCGGGTTTCCCGTTACGCTTGAGAACGATGCAAATGCGTGCGCCTGGGCGGAACACGTGACCAATTTTCCTAAATGTAAAAACATGCTTTATATGTTTTCCGGGGTCGGCTGCGGCATCGTGATTGACGGTCATATTTATAGAGGTAAGAACGGAGGGGCGGGCGAACTATTCTTGAATCATCAGAAAACCATGAATTGTACATTGGGTGATTTTTCTTTCCTGCGTCAGTGGCCCGTTGATTTGAATATGGTTAAACGCGCGAAAGAACTGGTTTCCCTGGGGAAGGATACCGCGCTCATTAAGAAGATTACCCCCACGGGGGACCTGGCATTAAAAGATATTTTTACCGAGGCAGGCAAAAAAGACAAGGTCGCAAAAGAGATACTTAAGGAAGCCGCCGCCTGTCTGGGAGCAAAAATCGCATTTTTAGTGAACCTGCTCAACCCTGAAGTCGTTGTAGTCGGGGGAGGGATCGAAGGGGCAGGAGAATCATTCCTTGAAGAGTGTGCCGATACGGTTAAGAATTTCTCTTTCAGCGAGATGCGTAATAACTTAAAGGTCACCCTGTCCCAATTAGGTGAAAATGCAACTTCACTGGGAGCAGCATCGATTATATTTGGAGAAAATTCTTTACAAGAATAATTTCTGTGCTATACTTAAAAAAAAGGGAGGTGGTATGGATAAAACAAAGATAATTCCTATTATTTTACTTGTTATTATCCTGATCGTCGGGTATGCAGCTTTCAGTTTTTATACTACCAGTAAAAATCTTACCGAAGAGAAGGCAAAATTGGAGGATGAAAATAAGCGCCTCTTCCAAGATAAGAGGGAACTCCAAGACCGCAGCACCAAACTGGAGACTGACAACAAAGAGTTGCGTGCAAAACAGGAAGAGGTTCAGAAAGAGCTTGATCGTATAGATAAAGAAAGAGGCGATCTGCAGAAAAAATATGAAGAAGTCGCGCAACAGCGCGATATGCTTGTTGAGCAACTTAAAAAACCCAGGGTAGCCGCCAGCGAATCCACCATGCAGGTACAGACACCGCAAGCAGTGAGTGCCCCCTCGTCAGATGAATATTGGGTAGATTTTGTTAAGACAAAAGCAAAACTTGAAGCTCAGGTCGAAAACTTGAATAAAGACCTTCTTGAGTCTAAGGGTAAATTAGCTGAAATGGATAAGAACGCTAAAGAACTGAGCATCAAGATTGATGAATTGTCCAAAGAAAAAGAGCGTCTTGACGCCGACATTACCTTTAAAGAAAGGACGTTAAGTATTATGAGCCGCGATTTAGTGAGCGAACGCGAAGGCCGCAAGGTTGCCGTTGAAGAGCTTAACAAGTTGCGCTCGGAGAATGTCAGTTTAAAACGCGAATTGATTTTATCCAACAAAGAAAAGATGCAGTTACAAGGCACCATGAGAGACACCATGGAAAAGAAAGATTCTTTGGAAAGGAGAATCGGCGAGATAGACAGAGTTTTACGCGAGAAAGCAATCACCCTGGAGGAACTGCAAGAGCAGATGAAGACCGCGGTAAAAGGCGGTAAGGCAGTCATTGCCAAGGAATCAGCATCGGTCGAATTACCTCCTATCGTGGTTAAACCGGGAGTTGCTTCGGGTTTAAGGGGAGTGCGAGGAGAGACTATCGCCGTTAACGAAGAAGAGAAATTCATCGTCGTTAACTTAGGCGAAGCGTCCGGAGTAAGACCCGGAGTCCAGCTGGTAGTTTTACGAGGCGATAAGGAAATAGGCACCGTTGAAATCATAGAGACACGTCGAGACATATCTGCTGCCGACATAAAAGAAGTTGTTGCAGGTTTCATGATTCAAAAAGGCGATCTAGTTGTAAGTAAATAAGTAATCCTGACTCTTAGGCTGCGTAGAAAGAATTTTCTTTCTACGCGTCTAAGGGGATTTTCGAACATCACGGGGCATACCTGGTGTCCTCTTCTAATAAAATAACCATTAAAGAAGTTGCAAAGCGCGCGGGCGTTTCTATAGCGACCGTTTCCCGTTACCTCAACAATCCATCCTCACTCAAAGACGAAAACCGCAGAAAAGTAGACAGAGTCGCTCGGGAGGTGAATTATCAGCCTCTTATGTATGCGAGGCGTCTTGCCGGAGGAAAACTTAATACCTTTGGTTTGATAATTCCCGGCTACGAAGACATCTTTTATTCGTTCTATGCTCTCGAAATTATTCGTGGCGTAGGAATGGCATTGGATAAAGAAGAATTGGATTTACACCTTCACATTTTTAGCGGAAAAGATACGTTTAAAACTTCACTCGTTGACGGCGCGATTTTTGCCGACATCATCGGTAACGATGCGCAACTGCAGCGATTGTCAAAAGAAGAATTTCCGCTTGTCGTCATCAACCGTAAACTCGATGATCCCGCCATAAGCTGTGTTTCAATTAATAATTTCAAAGGCGCCTATGATGCTACGGAATTTCTCACGCATCATGGCCACAAACGTATTGCGCATTTGGCCGGAGATGTGCGCGTTCAATGCGCCAATGAGCGCTTAGAGGGATATAAGGCAGCGCTTAAGAAAAACGGGCTGGAAGTTAAAAGCGAGTACATTAAGTTTACCAAATTTTCCCGTAAAGAAGCGCGGGATACGTTGGAAGAACTCTTTGCATTAAAAAATCCTCCCACGGCGGTTCTTTGTTGCAGCGACGAGGTGGCGAGCGAAGCGCTGGCGTATAGCGAAGAGAAGCGAATCAACGTCCCGAAGGATTTAAGCGTTATCGGTTTTGACGACAATCCCCACTGTCTCTATGGAAGTTTGATGCTCACTACGGTCAGACAGCCCATCATGAAAATGGCTTCATTGGGGGTGGAAATTTTGCGCGATACGTTAAAAAAGAAGCTTCCCCCGCAAAAAATTGTTCTTGAAACCGAGCTTATCGTCCGGGACACGGTTAACTTTTTATAACAATATATTGTAGGTATCTTTTTCCATAGCACAATATATAGTATTTTTATTGACACGAACTCAAAAGAGTGGTATAAAAAATTATTCACCTCAGAAGAGGAAAAAGTTTTCTTAATTTTTTTTAAAAATTATCGAAAGGAAGGTCAAACATGGATGAAAAGTTAAGCTTCTCCTCAAACGCCCTCATCGTTTTGAAAAAACGTTATCTTAAAAAAGATGAAAAAGGAACCGTCACTGAAACCCCGAAACAATTAGTCGAACGCGTTGCTGACGCGGTAGCATCGATTGAACGGCGCTATGGTGCGGATAAAGCGAAGGTCGAAGAGACAAAAAAGAGTTTTTTTGAAATCATCGCAAATTTGGAATTCTCTCCCAATTCCCCCACCTTAATGAATGCCGGAAAAGATTTAGGGCAACTTTCTGCTTGTTTTGTCGTTCCGGTTGACGATTCCATGGAATCTATTTTTGATGCAATAAAAGCAACCGCGCTGATACACAAAACAGGCGGAGGAACGGGATTTAGTTTCTCACGGCTACGTCCCCACACGAGCGTCGTTAAGTCCACGGGAGGTGTAGCAAGCGGTCCTGTGTCGTTTATGAAAGTTTTTGACGCAGCAACGCAGGCGGTCAAGCAGGGAGGGACCCGTCGGGGCGCTAACATGGGGATTGTACGCGTCGATCATCCCGACGTAATTGAGTTTATCAAGTGCAAAGAGAAAGAAGGCGAGATTTCTAATTTCAATATTTCTGTTGCGCTTACCGATGAGTTCATGGACAAGGTATTAAAAGAGGAAGAATACAGTTTAGTCGACCCGCACACTCGGACGATTGTCAAATCAATGCACGCCCCGGAAGTCTTCGACCTCATTGCTTCGTATGCATATAAAAATGGCGAACCGGGAATCATTTTTATCGATAGAATAAACCATACCAATCCGACTCCTCAACTTGGTAATATTGAAAGTACCAACCCGTGCGGAGAACAACCGCTGCTTCCCTTTGAATCGTGCAATTTGGGTTCCATTAACCTCGCAAAGATGCTTAAGGCAAACGATAAGAATTTTGAGGTTGATTGGAATAATTTAAAAAAAGTAACTACGCTTGCCACGCGGTTCCTGGATAATGTCATTGAGGCCAATAAATTTCCTCTGCCGCAGATCAAAGAGAACACTTTAAAAACCAGAAAAATAGGTCTTGGAGTTATGGGGTGGGCAACGATGCTTGGGTTTTTGCGTATCCCCTATGATAGCGATGAAGCGCTTGAACTTGCCAAAAAGATAGCCGGTTTTATCTATAATTGCGCAAAAGAGGAATCCATTAAGCTTGCGAAAGAGCGCGGAGTTTTTCCTGCATGGAAAGGCAGCACCTGGCAGGAAAAAGGCATAAAAATCCGCAACGCCACGCTCACTACTATTGCGCCTACAGGAACGATAAGCATTATTGCCGGTCCCACCTCTTCGGGCATAGAGCCAAATTTTGCTCTCTGTTTCTTCCGAAACGTGCTTGAAGGGGAGAAGTTGATAGAAATCGATCCTGCCTTTGAGTATATCGCTAAACAGGAAGGTTTTTACTCAGAAGAGTTGATGAAAAAGATTGCCGCAGGGGAAAGCATCCAGAACATGCAGGAAGTGCCTGACAATGTCAAGCGAGTTTTTAAAACCGCCATGGAAATTACGCCGTTCTGGCACATAAAACAGCAGGCGATTTTCCAGGAATATACGGATAACGCCGTTTCGAAAACCATTAATCTGCCCAATTCCGCAAGCGTTGAGGATGTTAAAGAAGCCTATTTATTATCCTACAAACTTGGCTGTAAGGGAATTACGGTATATCGCGACGGCTCACGGGATGTTCAGGTTTTAACCCTCGATAATAACAAGAAAAAAGAAGAGGTTAACGAAAGAGCTGTAGTTACGGAAAAAAGCGATATGCAGATGGTCTCGTTCCCCCGGCCGCGACCCGAAGTTATTTTGGGTACCACTACAAAAGTGACTACCGGTTGCGGAAATCTTTACATTACCATTAACCACGATGAAGAAGGTAATTTCTTTGAGGTATTTACTCAGATGGGCAAAGCCGGAGGATGTGCTGCCTCACAACTTGAAGCTTTAGGCAGGCTTATTTCGTTGTCGCTTCGCGGCGGCATTGACATTAAAGTCGTGGTAGAGCAGCTTAAAGGGATCAGATGTCCATCTCCAAGCTGGGCAAACGGTAAAAAGATTTTTTCCTGCGCCGACGCTATTGCAAGAGTATTAGAAAAAAGAGCTATAGATCAGAAAGAAGTAGTAAGCGTTGAAGTCCCCGTGATTAAGAAAGAAGAAAAGGTATTAGTTAAAAAAAGCAACGCAGCTTTTAGCAACATCGTAGGGGTCTGTCCTGAATGCGGATTTGCTTTAAGGCACCAGGAAGGATGCATGCTTTGCGATGCTTGTGGATATTCTAAGTGCTAATACGCAGATAATCGTAGATTGGAAGATACAGATTAGCGCAGATTTAGTATATCGTAATTCGTCTATTGGTTGCGCTGTTCGTTTCGTATGTCGTTTTATAGATTACGTCTTAAAATGACGATTTACGTTTACCGCAACCGTTTGACGAAAATTTCTATCTGTGTTAATCTGTTTTTTTATCTGTGTCCATCTGTGTAAACAAAAGAAAGGAAAACAATGATTAAATTGGTATTATTACGACATGGTGAAAGTATTTGGAATTTAGAAAACAGGTTTACCGGCTGGACCGATGTCGGTTTATCCGACAAAGGCACAAAAGAGGCCCATACTGCAGCTACGTGGCTCCTTAAAGAAGGATTTAGCTTTGATATTGCCTATACCTCGGTCTTAAAGCGCGCGATCAAAACGCTTTGGATAGTGCTTGAGGATATGGATCTAATGTGGATCCCGGTGCAGAATTCCTGGCGCTTGAATGAACGCCACTATGGAGCGCTTCAGGGATTAAATAAATTGGAAATGGTAGAGAAATACGGAGAACAACAGGTGCTTATCTGGAGAAGAAGCTACGATACGCAGCCACCCGCCTTAACCGCGGATGATGAGCGTTCTCCCGCAAAAGACCCTCGTTACCGGAGTTTAAAGAAAGAAGAAATACCTTTGACTGAATGCCTGAAAGATACCGTTGCCCGGTTTTTGCCTTATTGGCACAATACTATAGCGCCTACGCTTAAAGAAGGTAAACGCGTCATTATCGCCGCTCATGGCAATTCTTTACGAGCTCTGGTTAAATATCTTGATGATATTTCCGATAAAGAAATAGTTTCCCTTAATATTCCCACTGGAATACCCCTGGTCTATGAATTAGACGACAATCTAAAGCCTCTCGCAAAGAAACTTCTTACGGACCGCTATTTAGGCGACCCCGAAGTAATCAAGAAAGCAATCGATTCCGTAGCCAAACAGACAAAGAAAAAATAAATTTCCCTCTGATCAACGGAAAATCGCTTTTTAGCTGACACAGAAGAATAGAAACAATAGACAGTGGGGGTAAACGGGTGTTTTCAGCTGTCTACCATGAAGGTGCGGGAGAGAAAGTATTTAAACATTGTGATGGAACTAGTTGGAAAAATATAGGCGGTAGTAAATTGGGAGCGGTAACAGTAACGTCGAAGCGTACATTAAGTTCCGGGGGGAAATGTACCGGAGGAGCAGTGAGGGATAATGTCGTTGATTGTCCGGCAGGCACGGTGCTTACCGGGATAAGAATAGAAGAGGGAACCGACCATTGCCCTCATTCCTGTAATTTTTATTCAAATGCCATTGTGAAATATGCTTTGATTTGCCGGGCAGTGGAATAAACCGATTCCTTCATAAAATACCTGCCTTATTTTGTTGCTTACGATAAAATATAATCCATGAAAAAATACGACAGCATAATTATCGGCGCGGGACACGCCGGCATTGAAGCAAGCTACGCAAGTGCTAAACTGGGTGCCTCAACGCTTCTTTTAACCTTATCCCTTGATGATATAGGTAAATTATCCTGCAATCCGGCAGTCGGCGGAGTTTCAAAGGGGCATTTGGTCAGAGAAACCGATGCACTCGGAGGCTTAATTGCCAAGATCAGCGACGCCTGTGCCGTAAGTTATCGTGTTTTAAACAAAAGCAAAGGGTTAGCGGTACAGGCAACACGGGCGCAGGTGGATATGTTTTTATACCCTCGAGTTGCCAAAGGATTTTTGCAAAATTCGCCCAATTTAGAGATCCTGCAGGCAAAAGTAAACCGCATCCTTATAAGAAATAAAAAAATTACGGGCGTGGAAACTGATTTTGGACAAATGTTTCAAGCAAAAACAGTTATTGTCTGCGTGGGGACTTTTCTAAAAAGCACCATTCATATCGGTATGCACAGTTTTCCGGGCGGCAGGCTCTCTGAAGGTTCAAGCGATGAGCTTTTCAAAAGTATTCGTAGCTTAAAGCATACGCTTAAACATTTTAAGACAGGCACCTGCGCCAGGCTCGATAAACGCAGTATCGATTTCTCGAAAATGATCGAGCAACCCCCTGATATGGAAGCAGAGCCGTTTTCTTTTTCGAACGATACATTGCCCAAGGAACAGCTCAGCTGTTTTATTACCCATACAAACAATAAAACGCATAAAATAATTTTAAAGAATTTAAACCGCTCTCCTTTGTATACGGGTAAGATAAAGGCGCATGGCGTGCGTTATTGTCCCTCGCTTGAAGATAAAGTCGTAAAATTTAGAGATCATCCGCGGCATCAGATTTTTATTGAGCCCGCAGGCAGAGAGACGTTTGAAGTATATCCAAACGGCATTTCAACGTCACTTCCCTATGATGTGCAGCTTGATTTTATCCATACTATAGAAGGGCTTGAAAATGCAGCGATGCTTAGGCCGGGTTACGGCATAGAGCATGGTTTGATAGATGCGCGAGAGCTTTACCCGACCCTGGAATCAAAATTAGTTGAGGGTCTTTACTTTGCGGGCCAGGTAAACGGCACTACCGGTTACGAAGAAGCAGCAGCACAGGGAATCATCGCCGGGATCAACGCCGCTTTAAAGATACAGAAGAAAAAACCTTTCATCGTACGCAGAGAGGATGCTTTTATAGGGGTTTTAATCGATGATTTGACTTCCAAAGGTACTGATGAACCATACCGGATGTTTACTTCCCGCTCGGAATTTCGTCTTAGCTTACGCGAAAGCAACGCGGATACGAGGCTCTGTCCGTTTGCCTTTAGTTTAGGGCTTTTAAGCAAACAGGATTACCAGCGCACGCTGGATAAAAAGCGTACAATTGAGCAAACTATAAAAGTTTTAAAAAACAAAAGAGCTGTTTTTGGCGGAAGAAACATTTCTCTTCATGACGCGTTAAAACAGCCCCAAGTAAGTTACCAGGACGTTGAACGGCATATGGATGAAAAAAATACCGACCGTGGCATTATCAAAGAGGTCCAGATACAGGTAAAATATGAAGGTTTTTTAAAACGCGAATCCATCTGGCTCAATGAACTAAAGAATCTGGATAAAATAAAAATACCGAAGATAAATTTTCGCTGCATTGCTTCTTTGTCCAGAGAGGTCGTTGAGAAAATGGAAAAGTTTAAACCCTCAACGCTGGGAGAAGCTTTGCGGATAAGCGGTATTACGCCTGCGGCGATATTGTCGATATACACCGTTATTAAAAACAAAAGGAATGGTAAGAGACGTAAATGGAATTAACAGTATTGTAATATCCCGACAGCTAAACACTTCGAAAATTTATACTAAATTTTCTTGTAGCTGTCGGGATCAATTCGACTAAACGCTTTTTCCGCACTCTCTTCGGTCGCTTGAAAAAGCGTAAGTCTCATTGAGGAGGATATCATGAATTTTAAGGTTTTTTTTGCGGCGTTTAGCACTATTTTTGTGGCAGAGTTGTTTGACAAAACCGAACTTGCCGTTTTGTCTTTAGCAGCTAAAGAGAAGAGCAAGCTTGATATATTTCTGGGAGCTATGGCGGCATTTTTCGTTGCAACGCTGCTTGCGATACTTTTCGGCCATCTCCTTGAAAGATTCGTTAATCCTAAAGTAATGCGTTATGTCAGCGCCTCGATATTCTTTGTCGCAGGAACGCTTATATTATTTGATAAACTTTGAGGCGCAGATAAACGCAGATTCAAAGAACCTGCATTAAGGATTAAGGAACCTACGCAGATTCTCGCAGATAAATATTTTCTGTGTTAATCCGTTTTTAAATCCGTGTTCATCCGCGTAAGTCAAGATAGTCAGCGATAAAATCAGCAAATTTTTCAGTTGCGCCGTATGGCGAGAGTACTTCTTTTATTTTTTCCAATTCCTGCTTTAGCTGAGCATACTTTTTCGAATCGCGCATAATCATCAGGGTCTTTGCGGCAATAGTCTGTGGCGTGGCCTCGTCTTGCAGTAATTCTTCAATAACCCTTCGGCCTGCCAGAATATTTACCATACCGATAAATTCGGTTTTAACCATTGAGCGTAAAATATTCCAGGTAAGCGCATTGACTTTGTAGAGTATCAGAAAAGGTATTCCCAGGATAGCGATCTCTACCGTTGCCGTTCCTGAAGAGGTAATGATGAATGCTGATTCCCGTAACGTTTGATAAGAGTGGTCAACGACTTCGATACTTTGCGATAGAGGTGCGTAAAAATCTTTTTCGATGTTTTCCGGCCGGATGATGCGGAAACGGTACCCTTCTAATTCTTGTTCCAGTATTTTTGTTGCGTCTACCATAAGCGGAAGGTGTTTTTTTATTTCGTTTTTCCGGGAGCCGGGCATAAGCGAAATTATTGGTTTCGTCTCCTCTTTTTTTTGCGGGATTATTTCAAGTAGAGGATGACCGAAGTATTCTACTTGAAGGCCTTCTTTCTTGTAAAATTCCTGCTCGAATTTAAAAATTACCACCATTTTTTCACTATATGCTTTAATCTGGGCAATGCGGTTTTTGCGCCAGGCCCAGACTTGAGGGCTGATATAGTAGAAGAGGGGATACTTTTTATTGAGGGTTTTTGCGAGTTTTAAGTTAAAATCAGGGAAATCGATGAGAATGATTAAATCAGGTTTTATTTCCTCGATAGTACGCAGTGCCTGTTTAAATATTTTAAAGATCTTTCCAAGGTGTGCCAGTACTTCGATGATCCCTGAGACTGAATGCGCCAGAAGATCTATCTTTTGAATGCAGTGCTGGGCGCAATGCGGGCCCGCGAAAGAAAACAATTCGATATCGCGGTATTTCTCTTTAAGTTTACGGCTTAGAAACCCGCCGTAAAGATC
>JAQUOR010000039.1 GCA_028717025.1 Candidatus Omnitrophota bacterium
TCGATTAACCGTGTAATCGTTGATACCGCATCATTCGTGTGCAGGGTTGAAAGCACCAGATGCCCGGTAAGCGCCGAACGTATGCAAATTTCTGCAGTTTCTAAATCGCGTATTTTGCCTACCAGGATAATATCGGGATCCTGGCGCAAAAAACAACGTAGAGCATTCGCAAAGCTTAATCCTATTTCCGGTTTTACCTGTACCTGGTTTATCCCTTCCAGGCGAAATTCTACCGGGTCTTCAACAGTAAGGATGTTTAGCGTCGAAGATTTTAGTTCATTCAAAGCTGCATAGAGTGTCGTCGATTTACCGCTTCCTGTGGGCCCTGTAAGAAGTACAAGACCGTAGGATGAAGAGATCCCTTTACGGATCATTTCTAATTCCTGCGGCAGGAATCCTAATTTTGCCAGATCAAGAGGAACGCGGGATTTATCAAGGATCCTCAAGACTACTTTTTCTCCGTAAATCGTAGGCAACGTTGAAACACGTAAATCGATGAGACGCTCCCCGATTTTAACCATGAAACCGCCGTCCTGAGGCAGACGCTTTTCGGCAATATCCATTTTTGAAAGGATCTTTACGCGGGAAACAAGCGGTAAATAGACCGCTGCCGACGGAGAAGGTATCTCGTACAGTATGCCGTCGATGCGGTACCGTAAGACTACTTTATTATGATGAGGCTCAACGTGGATATCGGAAGCTTTTTCTTCGATGGCCTGACGTATGATCAAATCCACCAATTTTACTATTGGCGCCTCTTCTGCCTGTGCAACCAGTTTATCCAGACTTAAATCGGTATCTAATGAAGAAATCTCCTGGATCTCGCCTGTCTGTTCTCCCATGGAACCCATAGCATCACGGAAAATTTTCTCTTTTCCATAGAACGCCTCGATGGCATTTAAAATATCTGCTTTAGTCGCGACTACGGGATTTACTTCACAGGCGGTTAATTTCTTCAGGTTATCGAGAAGCAACAGATCCAGAGGGTCAAACATGACTACCGTAAGAGAATTAAGGTTACGGGAAAGAGGCAAGACAAGGTTGCGTATCGCGAAATCATAAGGAATAAGTTCTTCGAGATTTTGATCTGCGGCGGGCTTTAATTTTCCTGAAGCCAATGAAACATAGGGAATGAGCAGCTGCCTGCTTAATGCTATCACTATCTGCTCTTCGCTGACAAAATTAAGTTTAACCAGCACTTCGCCTAATTTTCCGCCTTCCTTTTTCTGCAAGGCAATAGCCGAACTCAGCTGGTCTTCGGTAATAATTCCTTCGGAAACAAGGATATCCCCTAACCGTTTGTATTTAGGCATTTTTTAAAGGAAAATTAGGAACGTTGATTCTATATTGCAGATAAATGACGGGCTCATCGATCACAGAGCAATCTCCGTGATCATGCCTGGCACGTTCTGCCTTACGTGGTTATTCTCTGGAATACCTGTCCATCGCCATGCGCATCGACTCTCGCTGGAAAGAATCCTGTTCTCTATGCGCATCGAAACCTTCTCTTCTTGCTAAAACAGGTGTGTCGTCAATGACACGAGGTGTCAAAAAGACCAATAATTCTCTCTTCTCATCGTCTCTAGTTTTGTGACGGAATGCATTCCCGATAAAGGGAATATCGCCCAAGAAAGGTATCTTGGTTATAGTAGTAGTATCGTTATTCTGGATGAGTCCTCCGATAAGCAGCGTTTCTCCGCTCCTAAGTCTTGACACGGCTCTCGTGCCTCTTTCTTCCGGATTTTTAAGAAAACCCGCGGACATACCGCTAAGACGAATGGTAGTATCCGTTGCTTGCCTATTGAAAACTTCCACGAATAAGGTGATTTCTTTTGTAACAGGATTTACGTGGGGCGTAACCCTCAGTTTCGTACCTGTTTCGGTCCTTTCGACTCTCTGCGTAGTCCCGGTTTCCGATTCTTCTGTGGTAACACCGATGGCTTCGTCGGTCGTAAGATTAACTTCCGCCGTTTGATCTGAAATAGTCATTATTTTGGGGCGGGCCAAAAATTTTGTCGTTGTATCAGTGCTTAAAAGCTGCAGCGTCACGGTCATGTCTGCCAAACTCAACGTGCCGAATGAAGCTACCCTGCTGTTGGCAGCGGTAGTCGTCCCTCCGGGAAACATCGTTTTGAGCATTCTGCCGGGAAAGGGAAACGGCGTAATCATTGAGCCCGGCGTAAACGCTGCGTTAAATCCGTTCTCTCCGTAGGATACTCCTATTTTGTCCGCAAGGTCCTTGCTCACGTCAAGCATTTCAACCTCAACCATGACTTTCGGAACAGGAATATCTAAGCTATAGATAACCTCATCAATGGTGGCGAATTGGGAAGGGACATCGGTGACGATCAGAGAACCGGTAAGCGGGTCCTCGTTTATTTTACCGAATTCAGTAAGTATCTTTTTAACGATTTCTTTAATATTGGCTTCCTTATCTTTCTCTGAAGAAGAAGCACCGCCCGAAGAACCTCCTCCACTACTGCTACCACCGGATTGCTGTCCTCCTATTACCTGTGACTGAGTTTGTGCTGTTGAAGCGGTAATTTTTTGTTCCACTTCATCCTGCATGGCAGAGCTTCTTAATCGTGCATATTTAAGACGATACACTTTTGTCCTTAACTCCACAGTCGGCCTGCCCATTTCTTTGACCACAAACATGTTGGCATCGGGATAATAATCATAGGTAAGATTATTTGCCTTAAAGATTATGTCCATAGCTTCTTTTAAGGGGGTATTCTCCAGGTATAGGGTAAGTTTTCGCTCGCGCACTGCTTCGGTGGCAATAAAATTAAGGCCGGTTTGCTGCGAAAGCATCTTTAAAACATCGACCAGGTTAGCGCCTTCCAGGTCCAAAGAAATAAGCTTCTGGCTCACCGCCATAAAATAATCACCATAGACATTGTCCTGCGCACACGTTGTACCTAAAGGAATGAGCATAAGTAATACAATCAATAAAATACTCTTTTTCATTGCGCCTCCTTTTGTTCGGTAGTTCCCTTTTGTATTCCCGTTTCGAATATTTTCCCTTTATATTCAAGCAATACCGCATTTTTTTCGATTTTAAACACTTTCGCCTCTACTCCTTTAAGCATATCTCCTGCTTTATATACCTCTCCGTCGATTATCGCCTGCGGAACATCCACACCCCAGGCAACACCCTCGATCGTCACTTTCGGCGGCTCGATAGTTTCTTCCTGCCCCGGCGTCGATGCTTCAACGCCCGACGATTCGTCCGGAATCACAGAATCAAAGGGATCCCTGTACGTTTCAGGTGCAGGCGCCTCGTCTTCGGCAAATGCATTTAAAGAAACTAAAAGACAAAAAATAAGGATATAAAGTTTCATTTTATTCCTTTAGTACGGGTGCTCTTAAAATAATTTCCTCATCTATCCCGGGGCCTCCGGATTTCTTCGTGATAGCCATACGCTCAACACTGATATTCTTTTCTTCAAGCGCTTTAACGAATTGAAGGATGTTTCTATAGGAAGATTGCGCCCTTATGTTCAGTTTGACGTTCAAGAGCACCCCTTCTTCGCTTTTTGCCGTGCTGAGAGAATTTATGGCGACATTGCACAATTGCGCGCTATCTTCTACGAATCGTTTAAAAGCAGCAGGGTCTTTCTCGAAAAATCTTTTCGATATGGTGCCATATTCGGTTGTTGCCATACCCCATCTATCCATGAGGTCTCTTTCTTTAGCAATCGCCTCCCTTTGAGCCTGAAGCGCTGCTTTTTTAGAAGTATAATCGACAAACATGGTCTTCCCAACCCACGCGAATACCGTTATTACGATTACCACAACAATGAAATTTTTATATTTTGTAATACTCTCCATATCACTCCATTTTGACGCTGAATGACGTCACCGTGAACTTCCTGATATCTTTTCTTTCGGACGACAACAGATCAATATTGGTAAACACTGATTTTATCGCCGGATCTTTCTTTAAGTTACCGATTAACTCGTCTAAAGCCAAACTTTCTTTATTGGCGTCGGAAAGAAAACCATACCCGCGCAGTGTAACGCTATACGTTTTTGCCTCATTGTTAACTTCCAAATTCTCGAGCCAAAAACCCTCCGGCAACAGAACAGAGAATCGCTCCAAGACGGGCTGGGTATTTCTCCTTGAACTTTCTATTTGCTTCAAGAGGACTATCTTCGCTTCCTTATCACTTACCATGGTGCCTATTGTCTCCCAGGGAAGATCTTTAAGCTCTGGCGGAATGGGAATAGCCGCCTCTTCTCTGTCTAAAAGAGCCTTTTCCGTAGAAATATTGCTGCCGGTAAAAGCTGCGAAAATAAAAGCAGCTAAGAGCCCCACGCCTATAAGGAGAAGTAACAACCCTATGTTAAGCGGAGTCACCTTAGGAGCTTCTGGTCTTTCGGAAATTTCTTCTTTTTTAGTTAAAACCGGTTTAAACCGATAAGGATAGTAATCGATGCCGGCCACGCCCATGGCTTTGGCAATTTCAACCTCACTGCCCGATTTATCGGTAATTTCCGACGGTGCGATTACATCCGCGTTAGTCTGCAATTCTTCTTTAAAAAACGACACGAGATTCTCGACGCCCGCATTGCCGACGATAATAAACTTCTCTAAGTCATAGAAATCGAATTCGCGCTTAAAGTACTGGAATGACAAGCGCACAGAATCTATGAATTTATCAAAATCGATATTGTTTTCTTTTTTAGGAATAGTTAAATAGCGGTTAAAAATCGGCAAATCATGGTAGAAAAGCGTTAAATATGCCTCGGTCTCAGTAAAATCAAGAAGCGCGAAATTTTTAACATCGGCATGCTTTTTAACCGATTTCACTATGCGTATCAGAGAAAGCGAAGAAGGTTCTATGACGGTCGGATTTAAACCTAAACGGTTTAAAATATCCTTGATCTTTGCGAGGTTGTTGTCTTTAATACCTACGAAAGAAAGATTTATTTTTTTATCACGGGGAAACGTAGTATACCCGTACCCCCAGCGCAATTCTTCTATTTTAAAAGGAATATACTTTACCACTTCATACGCAAGCGAAGTCTCTATCTCTTTCTTCTTCATGAGCGGCATATCAAGAAATCTAAAAATAAAATCCTTATCCGCCAATGATACATATACGTTCTTTTCCGTGGCCCCTATATCGCGTAGTGTCTTGTTGATCAACGCTTCCCAGCGTATTTCATCATTGAGGCGTTCTATTTTTGCCTCTTCTTCCACCACCGATAAATCGAATTTAGCGGAAGCAACTATCTTTTTATTCTCAACGATAACGCCGCCGACTGAATTTACTCCCAGATATAAACCAACGTTTCTTTTAGCCATTGTTTACCTTGCTAAATTTTTTTAACCACTCATCAATATATTTTCGGTCAAACCGCCATACCTTGCCGATTTTTAAACCTGAGATTTTTTTCTTAGTGAGCCAGTTGTAAATGGTCTGCTTCTGCAGCCCCAGATATTCTGCTAATTCGTCTACGCTCATCAATCTTGGAATTCTTTGTCGTTTCATTTTTTGTCCTTTTGTAAAATGTTTGTATCTCTATTAAAATATCTTTATCGACTTGCGTCAAGAATAATTTAGCATATTTTGTTATAATTTTCCTATATATGGTATGTTTTTCGCTATGCTACTATATGTTGTGTATAAAATACCCTTAAAAAGCATCTATTTTAATAACAGCAACTGCTCTCTTTCTGTTTATTGATGTCTGGACTAATTTGCAAAACGCTTCGTGTGTCCGGGAATACCATTTACTTTGGTGCCAGCCACACACTCTACTCACGCAACTCTTATTTTAAAATATAGAGGGTCTTTAAGTGAATTCGCTGAGACAATAGGGAACAAATATGTGCATATGGTTCCCGGTGTTGGGATAAAAATGTCAGGTAGCGGTTTTTTCGAATAAAGTATGAGCAAAATATGAAGAGCGGGTATAAGGAGAGCTTTTTACGGCTTTAAACCCTAATTTAAGGGCTTTTTCTTCTAAATCAGCGAATTTTTCAGGTAAAATGTACTCTTTTAAAGGATAATGCGCTCTCGAAGGAGGTAAATACTGGCCTAGAGTAAGAAAATCACAAGAAACCCCTCTTAGATCAGCCAACACTTCCAGAATTTGGGGTTCGTTTTCTCCTAAGCCAAGCATAAGGCCGGTTTTAGTGGTAATTTTAGGATTTTCCGCCTTAATAAGCTTCAAAACATTTAAGGATCGTCTATAGTCTGCCCCCTCCCTTACCTTTATATATAAAGAAGGGACTGTTTCGATGTTATGACTGATAACGTCTGCTCCTGCCTGCGCTACTTTTTTGATTACTTCAGGCAAACCAAGAAAATCAGGTATTAGTATCTCGACTTTTGGCGCAAAGATAAGGTTTTTAATTGTTTCGATAGTGCGGCAGTAGATTTCCGCGCCGCCGTCCTCCAAGTCATCTCTGGTAGGAGAAGTAATAACAACGTATTGCAATTGAAGCTTTTCCACTGCTAAAGCTATCCTTAAAGGCTCATTGTAATCGACTTTTAAAGGAAAACCCTTGGTAACTGCGCAAAACCGGCATTTTCGAGTACAGGTATCTCCTAAAATCATGAAAGTCGCAGTGCGGGCCTCGAAACATTCGGAAATATTGGGACAAAGGGATTCCTCGCATACGGTATTTAGATTCAATTCCCGCAATAGCCCCTTTACCGTATGGCAGGTAGATAATTTGATCTTTTTATTGAGCCATAAAGGCTTTTTCATTGCAATAGGTTAGTTTTAGTTTCAAGAGGTGATTCTTCTTTAAAACGTCGTGATGTATTCCACTCGCAAGTCTCATATTTTTCGATAATTAAACGATCCCGTAAGGCTGCCTCTTCGGGATAAAGAACATCGCGGGTAATCTTGGCATCAAAGACTTTCATAAAACTTGCCCCTAACCGGTTGCGTAATAGGCAGAAATCTTCTTTTTTGCTTAAGAGCTGTGCCAACGATGTGGCACAAGACGCGTTAAGAGGGCCCCTGATTAGCCGCTGCATCAGGGAAAAATCTATTTCCAGTGGTATGCTGCCGTGCTGAAAAATAATCTCTTTTTTTCTCCTTTGCGCGTTGCCGCCGATTTTTTTCCCTGCAATAGTCAGGTCAAATGCTTCACAGGAAGAAAAACAGAAATTCCCGTAAGAATGTACACTTTCGGGAGCCGCATCTTTGGCAAATCGGGCATTAAGGCCTAACTGTGCATAAAAATCGATGATAAAAGAACAAAGTATCTTATAGGATTCTTTAACGCCTTTGGGTAAGCTTAAATCAGACAAAGCACACGTGATACTGTAGGTTATTTCCTGATCGTGTAGAATACTTGCGCCGCCGGTAATCCTGCGTACAAAAGGAAATGCAGGCATCGACATTAAAACATCGTCTACGACCTGATTGTAACCTAAAGAAATACAGGCTGGTTTCCAACCATAAATGCGCAGGGTAGGAATTTTTTTTGCAGGATAATTGAGAAGGATTGCCTCATCGGCTGCCATGTTATAGGCGCCGGTATGCTTCTCATCTAAAATAAAGCGCCAGGTTTTTGCCATCGTAGATCCAAATTCCTTGCGGCTCTTACTTCATCGACCCTTTTCACAGGCGTGGTATGGGGGGCATTTCTTACGATTTGGGGGTTTTCTTCGATTTCCTTATTTATTTTTATCATTGCTTCAATGAAATTATCCAATGTTTCCTTGCTTTCGGTTTCCGTGGGTTCAACCATGAGCGCTTCTTTGACAATAAGGGGAAAATACATGGTTGGCGGATGCATCCCGTAATCGATAAGACGTTTGGCGATCTCTAAGGCAGAAACTCCTTTTTCTTTCTGTTTTACGCAGGAAAAAACAACTTCATGCATCGAAGGCTTAGAAGAAGCAAGCGCATAATGCTCTTTTAATTTTTCGCTGATATACCCGGCATTAAGGATAGAATTTTGCGCCACACGCACAAGGCCCTCTTGGCCCAAACGCAACAAATACGCATAGGCTCTGATAAGTACGTTAAAATTACCATAGAAACCGCGCACTCTGCCGATAGAATGTTTGATATCGTAATTAAAATAAAAAACGTCTTTATCCTTATCCACTAAGGGTGCGGGGAAAAAATCAAGAAGCTTTTCGTTAGCGCCCACTGCACCGGCTCCCGGACCGCCGCAGCCATGAGGCGTCGAAAATGTCTTGTGCAGGTTTAAGTGAACCACATCAAAACCCATGACCGAGGGTTTGGTAATTCCTAAGAGAGGGTTAAAGTTTGCGCCGTCATAATAAAGAAGACCGTCCCGCTTATGTATTATTTCACTTACCGCAAGGATATTCTCTTCAAATAATCCCAGGGTATTGGGATTGGTAAGCATGACCGCAGCAACTTCGTTATCGCAGGCAGATTCGAGCTTACCAAGGTCGATAAGACCGTCGGCTTTGCTTTCAATGACAATTGTCTTATATCCGCACATAGAAGCGGTTGCCGGGTTAGTCCCATGAGCAGAGTCAGGGATGATTACCTTGGTTTTTTTATTTTTCTTGGTAGTATGGTATTTGCGTACCATAAGCATACCGGTCAACTCTCCTTGCGCGCCGCTTGAAGCTTGAAAAGTAAAACGCTGCATTCCGGTAATCTCGCATAAGATTTTTTCTAAATCAAAAATAAGCCCTAAAGCCCCCTGCACATCTTGTTCGTCCTGATAGGGATGGATATTACAAAATGCTTCCATATCGGCGAGGCTCTCGTTTATCTTGGGATTATATTTCATGGTACAGGAGCCTAAGGGATAAAAATTCGTATCAACGGATAGATTAAGGCGGGAAAGATTAGTATAATGGCGTACGACCTCAAGCTCACCTAAAGAGGGTAATCCTAAATCCTGACGCACATAGCTTTCAGGCAAAAGCGCCTTTGGCTCTCTTAGGGGAATTGCAGGTTGCGCAATATACCCTGTTTTTCTTCCAACGTTGCCTTTCTCGAAAATAACGCGGCTATCCATGGCTCCTTTTTAAAAAGTATCGTTATGCTGTTATATCTTTTAATTCAGCGATAAGATTATCAATATCCTCTTTGGTCTTTTTTTCCGTGCAACAGCTTACAATACAATCTTTAAGTTCCGGGTAAAAATCCCTTAAAGGAAGACCGGCAATAATCTTCTTTTTATGAAGTTTATTGACTATCTTTTTTGCATCCTTAACTTGCCAGACAAATTCATTGAAGAAACGGTTGGAAAAAATACGGGTAACGCCGGGGACGCTTGCGAGAGCGTCATAACAATAGTGCGTTAAATTTAAAGAATAGAGCGCTGCGTCCTTAAAGCCTTCCCTGCCCATAAGAGAAAGATATATGGCTGCGGCCATGGCGTTTAAAGACTGGTTGGAACAGATATTACTTGTCGCTTTTTCTCTCCTAATATGCTGTTCGCGCGCCTGCAATGTAAGACAATATGCTGGATTATTCTCTTTATCGACTGTCTTACCGACGATTCTGCCCGGCATCTGGCGCAAGAATTCATTTTTAGCGGCCAGAAAACCAAAGGAAGGACCGCCAAAGTTTACGTTTCCACCCAAAACCTGGCCATCGCCACAGGCAATATCAACGCCATAGCTACCCGGGGTTTTAAGAATGCCCAGCGACATCGGGTTTGTAACCATAATCGTAAGCGCGCCGGTCTTTTTTGCGTATGCAACAAGGCTTTGCACGTCCTCAATGAGTCCGAAGAAATTGGGGCTCTGCAGCGCTATACATGCGACATCGTCGCCTAATGCTGCCGTAAGCATTTTTATATCTATAAAGCCCTGCTTTTCAAAACCAATTTCTTCAATGATGAAATCGAAACCGCTTAGGTAGGTTTTTAAGGTCTGGCGATACTCCGGATGCATGGAGCGTGCGATTATGATTTTATTCTTGCGGGTAATACGCAGGGACATAAGTACCGCTTCAGCCAACGCCGAAGCACCGTCAAAAAGCGACGCGTTCGAGACATCCATACCCGTCAATAAACACATGTAGCTTTGGTATTCATATATTGTCTGCAGTATCCCCTGAGAGCTTTCAGCCTGGTACGGCGTATAGGCAGTCAAAAATTCAGCGCGGGTAATGAGGGGTTTTAGCGCAGCCGGGATATAGTGATCGTAACAGCCTGCGCCCAAGAAAGAATTGAATTCGCTTAAAGGAGAATTTTTACGCGCAAGACATTCGACTGATTTTTTCGTTTCCTGCTCGCTTTTCCCCTGCGCAAGGTTTAATGGGCTTTTTAGCAAAATTTCACACGGCAGGCGCCCATAGAGCTCCTCTATGCTCTTGTGCCCTATAGCCAAAAGCATTTCTTTAGTGTCTTGTGCGGTATTTAAAATGTAAGGCATAGAGTATATTTTACTTCAAACTACAAAATAATTAGTTCATAGGCTCTTGAGTTGATGAGCTCATGAGCTAAATTGCTTGTAATTTATCAGTGTGCTTCTTTGGCTGCAAATTCTTTGTAAGCAGCTTCATCCATTAGAGAATCCAATTCTTTACTGTTTTCAATGGTAATCTTTATCATCCACCCTTTACCCAAAGGCTCCTGGTTTACCCATTGCGGATTGTTGATGAGGTCTTTATTGATCAGGGAAACTGTGCCGCTTACAGGAGAGAACAATTCGCTGGCTGCTTTGGTGGACTCAATGGTACCGAATTGCGCGCCCTGTTTTACTTTTAAGCCCTCACTGGGTAGCTCAATAAACACAATGTCACCTAAAGCATGCTGGGCATGGTCGGTGATCCCTATCACTGCGCCATCGTTCTCTATTCTTGCCCAGTCATGCGATTTTGAATATTTAATATTTGCCATT
>JAQUOR010000040.1 GCA_028717025.1 Candidatus Omnitrophota bacterium
ATCCTGCTGGTCCCGGGTAATCAAACGGTGTTGCTTTATAATAAGTTTACTGATCTCCTCCTGGGCAGCATCGGTTGTATCCGGACCGGTCGCCTCTACGTAGATAGAAACGATATATTGTTTACCAAACACCCTGTACATCGCAGTAGTTATGGGAATGATCACCGTATCATCCTGGTCCTGATGCCCGGCCGAACCTTTTTCGGGCAAAACACCGATGACTTTAAAATTAATCAGGTTTATTTTTATGGTCTCGCCGATAGGATTGGACGTTTCAAAAAGTTCTTTGACTACGGTAGTGCCGAGTAAGGCCACTTTGCTTCTGGTCTTCACTTCTTCTTCGGTAAAGAACCTGCCGATTGTCGGCACATATGAACGCAGTTGCGCGTAACTTACCCCCGCGCCTTCGGCCTGTGTGTTCCAGTTCTTATCCGCGTACACTAATTGCGCCCTGTTTCTTACCACGGGACTGGCATCTTTCACGTAATCGCTCAGTTTCTTGATCTCTTCCACATCTTCAAGGGTAAAACGCGTCGTTGTTCCTGACTCCAGGGCTACCCCCATTGACCTTGGAGCGCCGGCTCTGATGATAAGAAGGTTGGAGCCCAACGACGCTAATTGTTTTTCTATGGATTCTTTTGCGCCTTGGCCGATTGCCAGCATTGCGATAACCGCAGCGACGCCGATCAATATACCCAGGATCGACAGAAAAGAACGCATCTTATGAGACAACATCGCAGAAACCGCCTGCCTGAGATAATCCAGAAACTCTATGCCTCCCTTGACTGCGCTGCCTGATTTTAACAAAATATCTTTGATTAAATTCTCAGATCCGGAAAAGGCAACTTTAGAAGTTTGTGCTTCTCCGGAAACGACCTTATCGGAGATAATCCGGCCGTCACGCATGGTAACGATTCTTTTGGCGTGAACGGCAATTTCGCTTTCATGGGTTACGATAACTATAGTCTTGCCCTTCTCATTAAGTTTTTTTAGTATCGTGACTATCTCTTCCTTACTTTTTGAATCAAGGTTCCCGGTAGGTTCATCCGCAAAGATTATCGGTGGGTCGTTAACCAGACTCCTGGCAATAGCCACCCTTTGTTGTTGGCCGCCGGACATCTCGTTTGGTTTATGAAGCATCCTTTCTTTTAAACCGACTTCTTCGATTTCTTTAACCGCTCTTTCTTTTAAATGCCTTTTACCGGCATAGATCAAAGGCAGTTCCGCGTTTTCCAGGGCTGTCATCCTTGGCAGCAAATGGAATTGCTGGAAGACAAAACCGACCAGCTGGTTCCTGACCAAAGCCAGCTCCTTGTCCGTAAGTTTTGTCAGATCTTCGCCTCCCAGGGAATATTCTCCTGAATCCGGACGGTCCAAAAGACCCAATACATGCATCAGCGTGGATTTACCCGAACCGGAAGCGCCCATGATGGCAACGAACTCTCCCCGGCAGATCTTTAACGAGACTCCGCACAAGGCCTCCACCTTGACCTCGCCCATCTGATAGGTTTTGTATAAATTTTTTGCTTCGATCATTTTTGTGACGAGCCGTTCCTATTTTTTCTTGTAGGCATTTTGGGCAGAAAAGGATTACTGCCTGCACTGTTACCGTTGCTGGTAAAAACGTATTTTTTTGTCGTAAGGAGTATCGTATCGCCGGCAGTTACTCCGGAAAGGACTTCATAACTCTTATCATCGGTAATTCCCAGTTCAACAACACGTTTGATCGGATTCTGGCTGCCTTCCTGTTTCAGCAATACATAGCGCGTGTTTTCCTCTTTGTACACAGCATCAACCGGCACCAGCAGAATATCTTTTTTGCTCTCAACTATGAAATCTACGGTCGCATTCATTCCCGAACGGAAAAAATCCGGAACATTTTCGGGGATAAGATCGACTTTATATATAGTTACGTTATTGACAGTTTCCGATTCATAATATAAGTGTCCCACAGCGGCCTTGATCTTGACACCCGGATACGCATCAAGGCTGATGACCGCCTCTTGATCGAGCTTGATCTTACCTACATCGGTTTCATCAACCTGCGCCCGCACAATCAGGTGATCCGACAATACCACTACCGCATCGCTGGTAGTAACGGTCTGGCCGGGCTGCGTCGTCGCTACAATCACTTCACCGTCGATAGGCGAAGGCAGCAGTATCGGCTTATACGACTCCTCCCAATATTTCAAAACATCTTCACCCTTACCGCGTGCGGCGTCCAGCAGTGCCGCTCTCTCGGTAGAACTCATAATCGCTAACGTTTGACCGATTTTTACCTTTTCCCCTTCCTTGACCAGAATACTTTCGATCCTCCCGTTGACCGGCGGTTTTATTTCAAGACGGTTCTTGGGCAACACCGTACCGGTAGACGATATCGTAGTTTCAATAGAGCCGATAGACGGTTTGATCTTCTTTACGATCTCGTCGGATGTGTTCTGCCCTTTTATCCTTGCGACGATCACAACCGCGATGACCACGATGATTATTCCAACAACAAATAATTTTATTTTCTTATTCCACATACTCCAACGTCTCTCCTTTCGCCTGGATCCAATCTGCTTCGGCCAAAAGCGCATTCGCCTGAGCATCGAGAAAATTTTTCTTTGCGTTTACCAGGTCGTCTTCGATAATCGTCCAGTTATCAAATTGGAGCAACCCTAAAGAATATTGTTCTTCGGCAATCTTGGCGCGTGCCTCTGTTGCATCAAGAAATTTTTTCTTCACGTCCACTGTTTCTACGGCATTCTTAAACGCTGCCCAATTTTGTGCAAGCGCGAGTATGACTGAGGCTTTTGTGCTTTGTTCGTCGGCCTTTGCCTGGTTGTAAACCGCTTTAGCTTGAGAAAGTTCGGCGAGTCGCAATCCTCCTTCAAAGAGAGGCATCGATAACGTAAGTCCTGCCGACCATTCCCTGTCCGTCGTGGGCCATTGGGAACTGCTCCTGTTTATGCCTGCCTGCGCGGTCAATTCAGGCAAAAAATCTGCCTTTGCCGCAGAGATACCGTAGAGCGCAGCAACGCGCTGGGCAACCAATTTTCGCAATTCCGGATTATTCCCGGATAAGGCGAAAAAATCCGGTTTTTCTTCTGCCAAATCTACCACATTAAAATTTCCTACTGCCGTAAGCGCTGAAAACGTATTTCTGCCGATTTCCTTAAGAAGTTGTATTTGTGCAACTTCAAATGCCCTCTTGGCCTGGTTGATTTCAAATTCCGCTTGTGCCAAATTTGCCTGGGCGGTCAACAACGCCCCTCTATGCTCCATGCCTGATTCGTAACGCAAGGAAATTAAATCAAGATTGCTCTTCCTGATTTTTCTTATTTCTTCCGTAATAATTAAAGACTGCTGCGCTTTAAGCAAGCTAACAAACGCACTGCGCAGACGCAAGCGTACTTCCGATGAAGTAAAGCGGTAACTGTATTGAGCTGCTTTTATGTTTTCTTTGGCTGCTTTGACGTTGGCGCTGGTCTTAAAACCGTCAAAGATAAGCTGCGTTGCCGTTGCCCCGTATTGATAACTGTCGGTTATCTGATGGGTCCTGTTACCCGCGGAAAGCGTACTCGTTTCTCTGGTAGAAGCGCTGATACTGCTGTCTATCTGCGGAAAAAGAGCGCTGGCAGTAATACGTTTGCCGGCCTGCGACTGTTTTACACTCTCTTGCGCAGAGATCAAATCCGGATGATGCTTCTGTGCCTCCTTAACGCATTGCTCCCAGGTCATGGTTTCTTCGGCAACCGCCGGACCATACGTAATACTCAAAAGAGCTAAAGCTATAAGGCAAGGCTTAAAGTATTTAAACATATCGTTGATCTCTAAAATTTTAATCAGGCTAAAGCGGCAAACGTCTGTAGGGCCCATCCTTTACGACAACGCTGTTTCTCGGTTATCCTACTTAACAACCGCTTTCCTTAAGTTAGCTACGTGCTACTCGAAGAACTTTAAAAATTTGCTAAACTCCTCTTCCGGTATAATACTGATTATCCTATCATGATGAGGAGGGCCGGAAATAATAATCACATTATCTCCCGGCTTAATGTTCATTACCTTCCTTGCTTCCGCGGGAATAACAATTTGCCCCTTCGTTCCTACCGGGACCTTGCCGTAAAATTTTGGAAAATTACCCATACATTATCCTCACGTGCGTTATTTTGTTATAAACTCCTTTTAGTATAATTAGTATGAAATGTATTACTATACATTCCAAGGATACTACAGGTTATTTTCGATGTCAAGAAAATGTTTGTTACGCAGCAGGTATTGGCTATGATACTTTTATCTTTTTTAAAAGCCAGGCAATGTTGCCGCCTAAGGTGGTCATGGTGGATAATCCTTCGCTGTCAGCCTCGACCTCCCCGGCTTCCCGGCCAATACCGATGTTCCAATAGGAAGAACCGACGATTATCATCTGCGCGATGGTAAAAAAGTGATTGAGCGAATTAAAAGCGTGTATTGCGCCGGCCCTGCGCACGGAAACGACCGCGGCGCCGATTTTACGCTTAAGCATATCGCCGTTTGCCCGGCTGGTCATGCCCGCACGTTCGATCAAGGCTTTCAGCGAAGCGGTACAGTCGGCAAAATAGGTAGGGCTCCCAAGGATGATGGCATCAGCTTCGCACATCTTTGCGATATACTCGTTAACTGCATCAGTCGTCACTGCGCAGCGTTTATCTTTATTAGTAAAACATTTATAACAGGCAATGCAGCCTGATAGGGGATTACCGGCAAGCTGAATAAGTTCAGTTGCAATCTCCTCTTTTTTGAGTTCCTTAAATACCTGTTTGATAAGAATGGCGGTATTGCCGTCTTTACGCGCACTTCCGTTAAACGCAATGACTTTCATGGTGGGCCCCCCTTACACATTCTTTTACGATGCTTGCGTGCCTTAGCAAAGATTACCGTATCATCGTGTACCGGCGATCTCTCTTGCTTTTTCCTGTGCTAAAGCAATTTTTTCCTGCTGCAGCACCTCCCCCATATCCATAGGTTGTGCATTGATAAAAGTTATGTCGGTAATGCCTACAAACCCGAACACAAAACGCAAATACGGTTCCTGAAAATCAGCGCCGCGCATTTGCGCAGTCGTATAATCTCCGCCGCGGCTGGTGATAACCACCATTGCTCTGTTTTTTACCAGCCCCTCAACGCCGGTGGACGTATAGCGAAACAAGTATTTTGGCTGCAGGATTATGTCTATATATTGCTTCAGAGTATACGGAATACTGAAATTCCACATAGGAGTGCTGATAAGATAAGTATCTGCGGACATAAATCTCTCGATGTGAGCGATAAGCTCCGACCACGTTTCCTTTAATTCTCCATGAAGGTCTTTGCCCTGCAAAAGCACGTATTTACCGTCGAGCCGTTGAACGGTGAGTGAGGGCAATTTTTCTTTGGAAAGGTTCAGTTCCTCAACCGTCCAATCCGCGTGCGTACGCGTAAAAACTTCCAGAAATGCCTCCGACACCCGCAAAGTACGCGACCCCTCTTCGCGAGGCGTTGCAATGATATGGAGTAGTTTCTTCATATGCACCTCCAATTAAAGTTTTTGCCCTGCGTTCCCTGTTTTTGAGACAAACAGAGCATCTGCCGGCGGCCTTATTGTTTTTATCGGGCGTAAATCATATCGCTTGTATATAAAGAGAATTCAGCTTCGTGAGGTAAACGCAGCAAAGAAAAATCGTGCATACGTCATTGGGGTCCACGGGAATATTTGTTAAAAGATTTCTTGTGCGCATATCCGCGATGCCCCTGGCCTGACTTATTAAAATTACGCCTAAAGGGACGCATCGGGGGACGCTGGCTATATTGGCTAAATTGTTCCGTTGGGACTTCCGGATGTTTTGAGATCGGCAGTGTTGCCCGGATAAGCCTTTCGATGTCACGCACATCCTGGCTCTGGTCAGGGGTGGCAAACGAAATCGCATGCCCCTGGTGCCCGGCCCTGGCGGTGCGCCCGATCCGGTGCACGTAATTTTCCGCGTCATCGGGAAGGTCGAAATTAACAACCAGTTCTATCCCGGTAACGTCGATTCCCCTGGCGGCAATGTCGGTAGCAACGAGCACCCTGTATTTGCCCGACTTGAAACCCTCAAGTGCTTCGCGCCGCTGAGAAAGCGAACGGTCGGAATGTATTTCAGCCGCACGCTGCCCCATGTCCCGCAGGCTTCTTGCGATTTTTCTGGCGTTATGCTTGGTGCGTGAGAACAAAAGTACTGCTCCGTGATACTGCTGTAATAACTTTTCAAGAAGTTTAAGTTTCGCTTCCTTTCTGACAATAAATAATTCCTGGGTAACACGTTCAGCGGTAGTACCGGAAGGCGCGATCTCCACTGATACGGGAAGCTTCATATATTTAGCGGCAATTTCCATAATTTCCTTGGGCATGGTCGCAGAAAAAAGCATTGTCTGCCTTTCTCTGGGCAGGCAGCGCAAAATCTGTTCGATTTGCGGAGCAAACCCCATATCAAGCATCCTATCCGCTTCATCTAAGACCAACATGATTATTCCATCGGTCAACATGTTGCCCTGCCAGATATGGTCGATGATCCTTCCCGGGGTACCGATAATCACGCGTGGATTTCTACGAAGACCCTGCACTTGGGGCTGCATGGGAGCGCCGCCAATCAGGCAAACCGTATGCATCCCGAACGCACGCGCTATCGGCTGGAAAGATTCATCGATTTGCATGGCTAATTCCCGCGTAGGCGCAAGGACCAAGCCTGTGCCTTTACCCTGCGCAAGACGCTGTATCATGGGTATGGCGAATGAATGGGTCTTGCCGGTGCCGGTCTGGGCTATGCCGACGATATCCTTACCCTGGATCCCCAGAGGGATTGCCTTGATCTGTATGGGTGTGGGTACCTTGAATTTAATACGTTCTAATATATCAAGGATTTTAGGCGCGATGCCCAATCCGAAAAAACTCTGCGCAGGGCCGCTACTCGCTTGCCCTAAATTATCCATTCCTTCTGTTCTCTGTGTCATACTTTTTAAACCCCCTTAAATATGTATAGGCTTACGCCAGTCTGTGCATTGGAAATATTTTGGATATTTTTACAGGACCTTAAGAATTTTACTTAACCTTAACGGCTTGTCCCTGGCAAACCAGTGCCTGATGAACATGGCAATATATGTCAGGGTTATAGATACTCAAAGCGCGCTTGCATGATGAAACTTTACATTTCCGCCCCTTAGGGGAAGTTTTTACTTTTTTAATGGCTCCTCCCTTCTTTTGCCTCTTTAAACCAAAACGAATTTCTCTGCTCTATCTTGAACTACCTATCAAACTTTCGGCCTGCTGGGTTAAAACCAAGGACAATCGCCCCGTTTTTTTAAAGCGCGGCCGAAGGCTCGCGCCTGTCTGCGTGTCGATTAGACTAAAAAAGCCGTAAAGGTTAGTTGTCTTACCCTACGGCTTACATTATCTAATCTTTTTGGTAATAATATCTAAGTATATCATCTTATCCCATTTTGTCAATGCTGCGAATGGTATTGAGGGAGCAGAGCCAACCTTTAAATATGTCGAAGGAATACTTAAGCGGCGCCCGATATTGCGCGCCTTAAAAGGCGCGGTTTACGCGCCGCCGAACGCATTAACCGGGCAATCCTGGTTTTTTTAATAAAAGTATTCGCACCAAACAAACCAGCATGATTACGCAGGAAAGCGTAAAGGTGAAATTTATGGTTTTAGTGGTTATTTCGTGGGCAATAATGCGGCCGGAGCTTATTTTAGTTATCGCTTGCGCGTGAATATCCAGCTCTCCTCCGTGCGCCCTGCAGCTGCGATGGAATACTCCCGTGATTTCTACGATATCGCCGTTCTCGCTATAGCTTCCGGTATGAGTGATGTCTTTGATGAGCTCTTTACTCGCCCATACGCCAATCGCATTTTTCCCGTCGTTTACATTTACCCAGGCATATCCTGCGCGCACCATTATGTCGCCGATGACTTCGCCCGAATACAAAACAGATTTCCCATCGTATTCTTTCGCGTTATTTATCAATTCAATGCTTGAAATGGTTTGGCTGCGTGATTCGACAACTGAATTACACAAAGCTAAAAGCAGAAAAATTAGCGTGAGTAATACCCTGGACCTACGCTCTGCGCCTTGCTTTCTTTCCTTTGTACGCGTCATTGTTTTCCTTTTATTGCCGCCACGATAAATCCTATTAAAGCAAAAACCGACATAAACTCTAACCTACCTGCCCACATCTGTATCATATAGGTAATCTTCAATATCGCCGGCATGCCTGCATCAGTAATACCGCAGGAAAAGCCTACGTTGGCTGCCGCAGAAGTCGACTCGAAAAGCGAATCAAGGAAAGGGTAACCGAGCCAAACACCTACCAGCGCTCCCGCAGTATATAACACTATGTACGAACAGGTAATAAGCAAAACTCCCCGTACCTGGTGATCGTTCAAAAATATCGTCCTGACATGATGAAATTTCTGCATTACTATCGTGCTGTCAGAAAGCATCAGCTTCTTTATGTCCTCCTTAAACGCCTTCAAAATAACTCCTATGCGCAGCATCTTTATGCCGCCGGCAGTCGAACATGCACAGCCGCCAAGCCCCATCGCAAGAATAAGTCCCGCAAGCGCAAGATCACCCCACTCCTTGATAAACTGCTGGGCGTATATGGTCATATAGCCTGTGCCGGTATGACCTGACATAAGCTGGAAAAAGCCTTTACGAAAAATTATTAGCGCATTCTGATATACTCCTAATTTATGCAGGCCTGCCGCGACAATAAAAAAAGTCAACATCACGCTCATTAAAAACGTCCTGGTCTCGATATTTTTCCAAATCTCCCTGCGGTTACCCTTCCAGAGCTGATAGTGCAGATTAAAATTAATGGCTCCCAGGATCATTATTACCATCGTGACGATTTCGAAAAGAAAGTTATGGTAATAAAGCAGGCTTTGCGATTGAGGGGTAAACCCTGCGGTATCATAACCGGCCATAAAAATACAGGCGCCGTGAAAAAAGGCATTCTGCGGTTTTAAGCCTATTCGCATTCCGATAAACCCTAATACGAGGGTCCCTATAATTAAATAAACAATGCTTATGAGCCAGATAAACCGGGCGGTGCCGATAATATTGGGGAGTATCTTTTCGTCACGGCCCTCTCCCACGTACATTTTAAAACCGCCGGAAGAGCCTTTGACAAAAAGCGCAAGCGCAACGATAGTAATACCCTGGCCTCCCATAAAGCATATCAGATGGCGCCAAAGATTATGCGAGTACGATAAATGATCAAGGTCCTGGACAAGCGTTAAACCGGTAGTGGTGATACCGGACATCGCTTCAAAACAAGCATCCAAAAAAGAACGGTAATGTCCGCTTAAGTACAGAGGAACTGCCGAAAGCGCCATGGCAACCAGCCAGGCTAACGCAACCGCGACCATACCCTGCATCCAGTTTAAATCGCGCTCCGTACGGCAAACCCAGGTCAAAAATAAACCGCATAACAAGGCAAATTCCGCGCTTATTAAAAAATCAAAGGCCGGCTTTGCTTCCTTAAAAAAAACCAGTCCCACGATAAAAGGAAGAAACATCGCAAAGCCCACACCAATGGTTATCTTACCCAGATAGAAACCGATCTGTTTTAAATCTTCTAATTGTGGTTTAAGTATCATTTCAGGAAAAATATTAAGAAAGAAATCAATCCGCCTGCGCCGGTAAGAACCAGAGCGTACACGATTTCACAGACTATTCCCAGAATTTCCGTAAAAAAGAAATTAAACTTCATGGTTTATTCTCTTTAAGGTCATGCGCACATGGCACTTGCCTATGGAATACCCGCAACGCATATAATTATACTGCGCAATATCGCTCTTCTCAATATTTTATATGAAAAAAGAAACATGGGGAGTGCGGCGCAAAACGACAGGAAAGGATACGTCTTATATTATAGATACACGACGTCTTCCGGATGATACAAAGAAAGGAATAACAACATATACTCCCGCAGATGCCGTGTCAGTAAGAAATTATTTCTTACATGCTCCCTGCCGTTCTCGCCTAATTTTTTTGCGTACTCAGGGCTGTTTAAAAGCTGCTTTAAGGCAAACGCGGCTCCATCGATAGAGTGGCAAAGCAATCCGGAATATTTATGCTTTACCTGCAGACGAATACCTCCGACATCGGAAGCCACGACCGGTTTCGCTTTCCAGAGGGCTTCAGCGACGGTCAAGCCAAAACCTTCTTTTAACGATTTCTGGATTATGACGGTCGAAGCTCTTTGCAGGGCGTTCACCTCTATGTCGTTTTGCGGCAATAATAAAATATGGATGTCCCGGTCCTTATTCGCCTTTTCTCTTACCTCCGCAAGCACCTGCGCCCCTTCAGGGTCGTCGCTTGCAGTGCCGCCGGCTAAAATAAGCTGGCAGTCTATGTATTTCTTTACCTGTTGATAGGCTTCTACGACACCGACGGGGTCCTTTAAGCGGTCAAATCGCGATATTTGCGTGATGATCGGCTTATCCTCTACGATATTATATTTTTTCAACACTGCCGCGATAGTCTCTTGCGGCAGTTCCATGTTCTTATCGCTTAAGGGGTCGATGGAAGGAGAAATTAAAAATTGCCGTATGGGTAATTTTTGCGAAAAACCCGGCGCCGAAAATACCGCAGAATCGTATTTGATTATAAAATTTATCAAAAATTGCCATACGCGCCTCTCCGGATTAGATCGGAAG
>JAQUOR010000041.1 GCA_028717025.1 Candidatus Omnitrophota bacterium
ATTGATGATCAGGCACCTCAGTTTACCGCGGTTGACACCGGTTTAAAGGAAGTTACGCTTTCCGATTTCGAAAACAAAATAAAGGTAATTACTTCATTTCCTTCTTCCGATACTCCCGTCTGTGATTTACAGGTTAAAGAGTTCAACAAAAGGGCAGCCGGTTTTACCGCAAACGTTATTGTTATAGGCATAAGCAAAGATCTGCCGTTTGCGCAGAAGCGTTTCTGCGATGTCAATAACATCAAGAACGTAACCACCCTTTCTGACTATAGGTATTCTTCATTCGGCATAAATTATGGACTTTTGATCAAGGAACTTAACTTATTAGCGCGCAGCGTGTTGATTATAGACGCAAACCATACGCTTAGATATTTAAAGATAGTGGAGGAGTTAACTACCGCACCTGATTATGAAGACGCGCTGAAAAATCTAGAAACAGTCGTAAAAAGTCCAACAGTTTCCTTAGGTAAAGCACCGCCTTCCCATTGCGCGCCATGCGAGGCTGGTGCCCCGCCTTTACCGAAAGAAGAGGTAGAGAAACTACTTGCCCAGCATCGTAACTGGCAGTTAGTCGAGGATAAAAAATTAGTTAAGGAATTTAAATTTAAAGATTTTATTGAAGCAAAATATTTCCTCGATCTTATTTCCGTTATCGCGCAAGAACAGGGCCATCATCCTACGCTTACGCTTATGTATAATAAACTGAAAATAACTCTTACCACGCACGTTGCAGGCGGCCTGACAGAGAATGATTTTATAATAGCGAGGATTATTGATGAACTTTCTTAGGCTACAAGCCGCAAGCTACAAGCTTAAAAAATAAAGGTAATTAAAAAAAGCCTGTAGCCTACAGCATGAAGCCTGGAACAAACCAGGAGAAAAATCATGAAAAAAGTAGCGGTATTAATTGAAGATCATTATCAAGTGCTTGAGGTCTGGTATCCGTATTTCCGTTTACGCGAAGAAGGAATAAAAACCATATTAGTCGGTACGGGTAAGAAATATTATAAAAGTAAAGAAGGATATCTTGGTGAAGAGGAGCTTACCATAGCAAAAGTGAGCGCTGATGATTTTGACGGGGTAGTTATTCCCGGAGGATATGCCCCGGATGTTTTGCGCAGGTACAAAGAAGTCAATGCTTTCGTAAAGGCCATGCATCAAAAGAATAAACTTGTTGCCTCAATCTGCCACGGTGGCTGGGTGTTGGCGTCCGCGGGGATCCTCAAGGGGAAAACCGTCACCAGCTTCTACGCCATAAAAGACGACATTGTTAACGCCGGCGCAAAATTTGTCGATAAAGAAGTGGTTATTGACGGCAATTTGATTACGTCGCGCAACCCTTACGATCTGCCGGCGTTTTGTAAGGCAATCGTCAGATTTCTTGCGAAAAAGGAGATCAAATGAGGCAGCAAACTTTCAAGCTTTCAAGCGTAGAAAATTTGTGTAGCCCAACAGGGCACCTACGCGGTAGCCGAATTTGACCCCCCACCACTTTTTGTGTTTGGTGAGGAGGGTGGGTGACGAATAAAGGAAAAATAGAGAATATGCGTTTCAATATATCAAGTTTATTTTCAGAAAGTGGTGGAGGGGTTCAATTCGCAGACGGCTTGGAGCCTGCGATTTATGTTCGCCAGTAGGCTGCCATAAATCGCCTGCTCATTGAAGGAGAAAACATGAGGATCGAAGAAAGACACGGGAAATTTGTTGTCAGCGATTTTGATGAATTTGAAGCCTATAGGATTGCATGTACCATTGAACGCGACGGCATACGTTTCTACGGGCTGTTGGCAAAAAATACAAAGGACCAAAAGATTACGCAAACTCTCGATTTTCTCCTGGGTGAAGAGAAAAAACATCTCGTTTTTTTTGAAGGAAACCTTAATGCGCTGCGCGTCGCTACAGAAGACCGCCACGAAGATAATGATCTCTTGGGGAGCATGGATTTTGGGGTTTTTAAACCCTATCAGGACATGAGTGATTTAAACAATATTGTGACTGATAGTAAAAAAGCATTGGCTTTAAGCGTAGCGGTGGAGGATATGTCTATACGGTTTTACCAGGGGTGTTACGCTGCTATTTCTTCGACAGCAGTAAAGACGCAGCTTAAACGCATTATCGAAGAAGAGGAAAAACATAAAAAACTATTCGAGGAACTTCTAAGAAGCAGGTAACCGGCAGTCAACTTTTTATAAAACTTATGCATCATTCCCACCATCATCACGTAAGTAAACTTTCGCGCCTGAAGCTCTGTATTATTTTGACCGGCACAGGCATGGCTATTGAATTTATCGGAGGATTCCTCTCCAACAGCCTTGCGCTTATTTCCGACGCCGGACACATGCTCACGCACCTCTTTGCGCTTGGAATGAGCTATTTTGCGGTGCTTCTTGCACTTAAACCGGCAAGTAAACGCCACACCTATGGATTCTACAGGGCAGAGGTTCTTGCCGCGTTCATCAACGGCATGGTCCTCATTTTTGTTTCGGCATACATTGCATATGAGGCATGGGTGCGCTTCTTGCATCCTGAAGTTATCAGGATACAGGAAATGTTCCTTGTTTCGGTGCTGGGCCTGATAATAAACGGAGCAACTATTTTTCTGTTGGCAAAAGTAAGTTCCGGCGACCTTAATATTCGCAGCGCCATACTTCATGAATTGGGCGATATGATTTCCAGTGTGGCGGTAGTAGCAGGAGCTATTATCATATTTTATACGCATAATTACCTCATTGACTCTATACTGTCTTTTGCTATCTGTGTACTGATTGCGGTGTGGGCGGTACGCCTTTTGATCGATTCGTCACACATACTACTCGAATCCACGCCCAAACACCTGGATATCGATGAGGTGATGCGAGCGGTAAAAGCAGAAGTTCCCGGGGTCCACCACATGCACCACGTGCACATCTGGACCATCTCGACAACGATGTACGCGCTTACCGCGCACGTGGTTATTGAAGATTGCAGTGTTTCTGCTGCGAATGAGTTGTTGCATTTGATAAACGATTTTCTAAAGAATAGATTCAATATCGAACACACTAACATCCAATTTGAATGCGTCGTAAAAAAGACGTAACTTTTCGTAATCGCCGACTACGTACACAGAAACAATGGATATGAATACCATTTCGATCCTTATTGGCGGTAAAGCCGGCGACGGTATCGATACGACGGGCTTTATCGTCGCGCATATTTTCAGCCGCTTAGGCTATCGTGTCTATGTGTATCGCGATTACCCCTCTATCATACGGGGTGGCCATACCTTTTCTATCATCAGGGTTTCACAGCATGCAATAGCAGCTCACGAAGAAGCAATCGATTTTCTTCTTGCCCTCAACCAGGAGACTTTTGATTTACACCATCACCGTTTAAAAGAGGACGCCTTGATCATTTATAATTCGGAGGCGGTAAAACTCGATACCTCTATTCGTCATAAAAGCATCGGCCTGCCGTTTGAAAAAATCATCAAAGAAGAAGGTGCGCCGGCGATAATGCGTAACTCATGCATGATTGGATTATTTGCGAAAGCACTTAATATTCCCTGGGAAGTAATAGAGGGGACTTTTAAGAAAAATGTTTCCAGAGAATTTGAGCTTAACATGAAAGTGGCATCGCGGGGGTATCGAGAGATAGAACCGTTGCGTTCCCTTGAAACCCTCTCGCAGCCGATTTTTCCGTTATTGAGCGGCAACGAAGCCATAGGCCTGGGTCTTATCAAAGGAGGCCTTAAAGCCTATATCGGCTATCCCATGACGCCGGTAAGCGGCGTATTGCATTTTCTCGCCGGACTTGCGCAAAAATTTTCTCTCTACGTTATTCATCCCGAAAATGAGATAAGCGTCATGATGATGGCAATGGGATTTGCATACATGGGAGAGAGGGTAGCAGTAGGCTCTTCGGGCGGCGGGTTTTGCCTGATGACCGAGGGTTTGAGTTTTTCCGGCATGAGCGAATTACCGGTAGTAATCGTGTTGGGCCAACGAACAGGTCCGAGTACGGGATTGCCCACCTATACCGCGCAAACCGAGCTGACATTTGCTATGGCTTCCGGCCAGGGAGAGTTTCCACGGTTCATCGTTGCCCCGTCTGACGCAGAAGATGCTTATTACTGGTCAGCGATGGCGCTCGAGTTTTCCTGGAAATATCAGATTCCGGCTTTTATCCTGGCGGATAAGACAGTATGCGAAGGAATGTATAGTTTCGATAAAGATTCGATAGCGAGCATTCTCGAAGAGAAGCTGCTTTTATGGGATAGGAAGACCCCTTATCAGCGATATGCGGATACCAAAGAAGGCGTTTCTCCGCTTGCGTTTGCGCCGACCAAAGACGCGGTCATCAAAGTAAACAGTTACGAACACGATGCTTCCGGCATCACTACTGAAGATGCTCAGAGTACCAAGAAAATGCAGGAGAAGCGTCTGCGCAAAGAAGAATACTTGTATGAAGAATTAACGCATTACGTAACGGTTACCGTCAGCGGCAACAACGATGCTTCGTCTGCGCTGCTTTGCTGGGGTTCAAATAAAGGAGTATGCAGCGAAGTCGCTGAGAGATTAAGATTAAGAATGATTCACGTTGCGGTGTTGTCGCCGTTTCCTTTACAGCAGTTCAAAGAAGCGCTCGCGGGGGTTGAGAAGATACTCTGTGTTGAGAATAACGCTTCAGGACAGCTGGCGCGCCTTATAAGTTCGTACGGGATAGGGGTTGATGAAAAAATATTAAAATACGACGGAAGACCGTTTACCATCGATGAACTTTATGGGCGCATAAAAGCCATCATATCATGATTCAAAAAAATCTTGGAACGTACGCAAGAAATACCTGGTGTCCTGGGTGCGGCAACTTTGCTATTTTAAACTCCATAACAAATGTTTTGCTCTCATTGCAGGAAGAAGGGTTGGCCCTGGAAGAAGTTGCACTTGTTGCCGGTATCGGTTGCCACGGGAAAATCGTCGATTATATTAATGTAAATAGTTTCTATTCGTTACATGGCAGAACAGTACCGCCGGCAATAGGGATAAAACTGGCCGGAGAGCGCATGAAAGTCATTATCTTCTCCGGCGACGGTGACGCATATGGCGAAGGTCTTGAACATCTGATATTTGCGGCCAAAAGAAACATAGATATTACCGTGATAGTCCATGACAACCGCGTATACGGTCTTACGACCGGTCAATATACGCCGACATCGCCGCTGGGGTTTCGCGGCCGCTCTACGCCTTCGGGCACCAAAGAATTGCCGCTTAATCCCCTTGAGCTTTTGCTTGTCAGCGGTGCGACTTTTCTTGCCAGAGGGTATTCCAACCGTATGCCGATGCTTAAAGAAATCATCAAGGCCGCGATAGCACATCGAGGATTCTCTCTGGTAGACGTGCTACAGGTATGCGTGACGTACTTCGATAGGTATGAATATTATAATGGACGGGTGTATGATCTTAAAGATAATAATCGTCAGGATTTCGACGAAGCATTGAAGAAAATAAAAGAGTGGGATTACAACAACGATGTTCCCATTGCGCTGGGAGTATTCTATCAGAAAGAGATGCCGAGCTTCGAGAAGCAATTTATCAGCCCGGCGCTCTTGAATGGATCATGCGAAGAGAAAATAAAACAATTTTTAGATGAGCGTCGCTAAGGGGGGTTCTTCCCGGCACGGGGAGTGTTTTGAATGACTGAAGCAGAAAAAAGGATTTTGCAGGCAAAAAGCGTTGTGATTGCCGGGCACATTCATCCTGACGGTGACTGCATCGGTTCAATGCTCGCGCTGGGCTTGGGATTGGAGGGGTTGGGGAAACGCGTCTTTATGGTCAGCTACGAAGATGTCCCCCATCAGTATAGGCACTTACCGGGAGCAGAGCGTATTGTAAAAAAGATAAGCGCAGGGTGCGACGTTGCAATCGCGGTCGATTGCGGCAGCAAAGAGATGCTGGGCGGGGCATTCGCGGCGTTTAAAAAATCGCGGTGTATCGTCGAAATAGATCACCATGCCTTCCGGATTCCCTTCGGCGACCTGGGCATTATCGATACACATGCTTCATGTGTGGGAGAAATAGTTTTTACGCTGCTTAATACCTTTAAAACGACCGTAACGAAAGACATAGCAAAGAATATATTGACCTCCATTATCGTTGAAACGAGTTCTTTCCGCCTGCCAAAGGTAAGGGCATTTACCTTCGAGGTCTGCCGCAGGCTCATGCAGACAGGAATGGATTTTTATTCGCTAGTTGATAGCGTATTCTGGTCAAAGAACAAAGAAGCAGCAATTCTTTCAGGGATGTGCCTGGCCCGGTGTAAGTTTATGCATCACGGAAAACTCGCCTGGTCCTCGGTGCGAAGAGCCGACATAAAAAGGATGAAAGGCAAAGATGAAGATGTTGATACGGTTGCCGATGAAATACGGTCAATAAAAGGGGTAGAAATTGCAATCTTTTTTCGGGAAAAGAGCAAACGGTTTACAAGGGTCAGCTTGCGCTCTAAGGGCAGTATCAATGCGGGCAAACTCGCCCAGCGTTACGGCGGCGGAGGCCATTTTGACGTTGCCGGGTGCCTGATTCCTAACAATACAAAAGAGATGCAGGGATTTTTGAAACGTGCATGCGATATGGTAGGTCCGTAGTCTCGCATAACCACAATACAGGAGTGTTTGTGCTATGAGTATTACTACAAAACGCGGAGACAGGGGGGAAACGTGCTTATATTGGGGAGGCAACGTGAGCAAGGATAGCGCGCGTATTGAGGCAAACGGTATGCTCGATGAACTAAGTTCTTTTTTGGGGTTATTGAAGAGCGTGGTGCATCGCAAAAGAACAAAAATAATTCTGACAGGCCTACAAAAAGATTTATTGCTTATCGGCGCCGAAATTGCCACGAAAACAAATTTTCTCCATAAACTTAAAAAAAGGATAACACCTAAAGATATACGACGCCTCGAAGAACATGTTGCGGACCTTGAGAAAGACTTGCATTTTCGCTCTTTTGCCTTAGGCGGAGAGAACCTGGTTGCAAGCGGTTTCGACCTGGCGCGGGTGCTTGCGCGAAAGCTGGAGCGCTGCACGGTGACATTAACAAAGAAACGAATGCTTAAAAATCCCAATATCCTTGTGTATCTAAATCGTCTATCCGATCTTTTGTACCTTTTAGCCTGCAACCATCAGCGATGCTCTCGCAAAAACAAATAATTAGATAAAATCGGTTTTTTTGCTATAATTCCCAGGAGATTGCAGAAAAACAGGCAGTGAAAACGACAACTGGGCTCAAGTCGAAGAACGCAACATCAGGAGTTTCTTTCGTGCGTCTTAAGGATCTTTTTGGCCGGTGAGGTCTTTTTTCGAATTTAGTAATAGTGCGATGGCGATAGTGTATAAACTCATTATTTATTCTGGAGTTGCGACGCTCTTTTTCTTATGCGTTGCGGCTTTCTTAGGCATTACGGGTATAAATTTTTCATTGCATAAAATAGCAGGAATTACTGCGCTTACCCTTGGGCTCGTTCACGGCAGCTTAAATCTCTATAAGGCAATGAGGCTTAAGAGGCAGAGAAGAAAGTTGATTTCCATTCAAAAAGTCAACCATAAAGGAGGTGTGATATGAAAATCCTTATGATATTTCTTGTGTGTATTACGTTTCCATGCGTTACGTTCGCGCACCCACCTAAAAAAATAGACATTTCTTCAATCGCGACGGTTGTCACTATTACCGTAACGCATCCGGTAAAAGATACTTTAACCCATTATATAAAACTTATCGAAGTATCCCTGAATGGAAAGAGGATCATCGAGCAGAAATTTTCCTTACAGCTCGATGCGACGGAGCAAAAAACAACCTACCAGATCCCCGAACTTAAAAAAGGTGATGTATTAGAAGTTGATGCCGATTGTAATCTCTACGGTGATTTGAAGGAGAAAGTGACTATACAATAGAACTTCCTTAAAAAGGAGATTGTTTTCTCAAGACTTAAAATGTGGTAAAATTGATTATTCACCGGTTCTTTAACCAGGCAATTACACGGGTTGCTTAAGGAGGTGCAAAATGCAGAAATATCGATGTGTGGTCTGCGGATATATATACGATCCTGAATTGGGAGATCCTGACGGCGGGATTGCCCCGCATACCCCTTTTGATAAACTTCCTGATACGTGGCTTTGCCCTGTATGCGGCGCAGACAAGGGGCAGTTCGAAGTAGTCCAAGGTTAGGAGGGCGAACATGGCGATCGAACCGAAACAAGAAAAAACAGCGGCAATGCTCTGTCATCTTGCTGCCTTAAGCGGTTATTTTTTTCCTTTTGGCGGTATCATAGGGCCGCTGGTTGTCTGGCTCTTAAAAAAAGACGGGTCTGCACTGGTCGATGCAGAAGGAAAAAAATCCCTTAATTTTCAGATATCGCTTCTTATTTATACGCTGGTATCGATACCACTTTGCTTTATTTTAATCGGATTTGTGTTGCTGGCGGCCCTCGCATTTTTTGATCTTATTATGATTGTTGTAGCGTGTGTTAAAACCAGCAACGGCGAGCAATTTCAGTACCCTTTAGCCATTACTTTTCTTAAATAAGAGGCACGCAGGGCTGGAAAAAACGATGACAGAGATAAAAAAGGGAATTTATTGGACAGGATACATCGATTGGAATTTACGTAATTTTCATGGTTACGTGACTCCCTGGGGTAGTACCTATAACGCGTACCTTCTCGCCGACGAATGCCCTACCTTGATAGATACCGTAAAATATTATGGTTTTGAAGAAATGCTTTCAAGGATCGAGGAGGTCATTCCTGCGCGTAATATCCGCTATATCATTTCCAATCATACCGAGATGGACCATTCCGGGGCAATTGACCGGCTCCTTGATATCTGTCCTGATGCAGAGATCGTCTGCTCTCCCAAGGGCCAGGAAGGTTTACTGAGGCATTTCGCCGCTACAAGTAAAAAAGAATGGAAATTTAAGGTAGTCAATACCGGGGATACCTTAAATATCGGGGCAAGGACCTTAGAATTTTTTCTTATGCCTATGGTGCATTGGCCGGATTCCATGGCAACGTATTGCCGTAATGATAAAGTACTTTTCCCCAATGATGCATTCGGCCAGCACTATGCAAGCTCTGTGCGATTCGCCGAAGAAGCGGGAATAGAAACGGCGCTGAAAGAAGCGGAAAAATATTATGCCAATATCGTTATGCCCTACGGAGGACAGGTAGTAAAAGCGCTCGATACGTTAGGGGCACTTGCGATGGACATGATTGCGCCGTCGCACGGCCTTGTCTGGCATAGGGCCGAAGATATTGCCGCGATACTTGCACTTTATAAGAAATGGGCAGCGTATGAAACGGCCAAGTGCGCAGTTATCGTCTATGATACCATGTGGCATTCAACAGAAACAATGGCAATTACGTTATGCCGGATGTTTGAGAAAGAAAAAATTCCCGTTAAGCTCTTAAGTTTGCAGGCAAATCATATTTCCGATATCATGACGGAAATCATGCGTTCAAGAATTATTGCGGTGGGCAGTCCCATCCTTAACAATAAAATCCTGCCTACCATGGCCGCATTTCTTACGTACGTAAAGGGGCTCAAGCCTAAGAACCGTTTTGGCGTCACCTTTGGTTCGTATGGCTGGGCAAAGATTGGTTTTAAGGAAATGGAAGATGCTCTTATCGAAGCAGGTATGACGTTGGGTACTCAGGGAAAATATTTTAATTATATTCCGGCAGCTTCCGAGCTTGAAAGCCTCAACGAAATAGTGTTACAGGCCAAGCGCGCGCTGGAACAATAAAAAGGAGTTTTATGGCCAATATTTTTAGTCCTCAGGAAATTTTACGCATTGCCACTAAGGTTGAAGAAAACGGAAAAGTTCTCTACGGGAATCTGGAAAAGAAAACAAACGATAAGGCATTACAGCAGACCTGGAAGTATCTTAAGGAGCAGGAAGAGCTCCATCGCGCGACATTCCAGAAGATGCTGGATAACATCGGCGATTATGTGGTAAATGAGTTCAGTCCCGGAGAGTACAATGCGTACGTGACGGCCATTGCTTCCGAATACGTTTTTACCCAGGGACTCATTACCGAAAAAATCAAGAAAGGCTTTAGTGGTGATTTAGAGGCGGTAGAATTCGGCATATATATAGAAAAAGAATCGATTATTACTTATTCTGCGTTGCGCGATTACATAATGACTGAAAAACAGGCTGTTTTGGATAACGTTATCGCAGAGGAACGCAAACATCTGGTTAATCTCACCTCTATCAAAAGCACATTAAAAAGGAAAGGATAAAATATGGAGATTAAAATTTATTCTACGCCGACATGCCCGTACTGCAAAATGGTCAAAACATATCTGTCCTCAAAAGGAGTGGTATACACGGACTATGACGTATCGAGCAATCAGACTGCTCTGGCTGAGATGGTAAAACTTTCGGGTCAGATGGGCGTTCCCGTGGTTGTTATCGACGGCCAAATAATTATCGGCTTTGACCAGGCCCGCATCGATTCTCTCTTGGGAACATAATATTATTTCATTTTAATGTTATGCCGATATTTACCTATCATTGTAAAAAATGCTCGCACACTTTTGAACTCCTCGTTGGCATGAACCAGGATGCCGTCCAGCTTCAATGTCCGCACTGTGGA
>JAQUOR010000042.1 GCA_028717025.1 Candidatus Omnitrophota bacterium
TTTATTCTAAGTAATTTATAAGGATTTAATCTAAAGGCGTTTTGACTCTTAAGCTTTAGGGCCAAGTACGCTACACACAAGGAGGTAAAAAGATGGGAATAACGTGGCGGGATTTTCAATTTCCAAAACGAATTACGGTGGAGCAGGAGAATTATTCCCCTAATTATGGAAAATTTATTGCAGAACCTTTAGAGCGAGGATATGGTGTGACACTCGGTAATGCTTTGCGGCGCGTACTTCTTTCTTCTATTGAAGGTGCGGCGGTTACCAGTGTACGTATCGAAGGGGTATCGCATGAATTTTCGACCATTGAAGGGGTCCTTGAAGATGTACCGGAAATAATCTTGAATATAAAGAATGTAGTGTTGCGTTCGTATTCGAAGGCTCCCAAAAAGATTAACATAAAAGTTGAGGGCGAAAAGGAAGTCACGGCAAAAGATATTGTTACCGATGAAACAGTAGAGGTGATAAACCCCGACTTGCACATTGCAACGTTGACTTCCAAGAAAGCGAAGTTCCATGTGGAAATGGAAGTGGGCCGCGGCAGGGGCTTTGTCCCGGCTGACGGCAATAAGCGCGAGGATATGCCCATTGAGGTCGTCGCGATAGACTCTATTTTTACTCCCGTTAAAAAAGTAGCGTTTAAAGTAGAGAGCACCCGCGTGGGTAAGCGTACCGATTACGATAAGCTTATTCTGGAAATTTTTACCAATGCTTCTATCGAACCGAAGGAAGCACTTATCTACGCCGCGAAGGTTTTAAGCCGCCACTTGGAATTGTTCTTTACCTTAGGAGAAATTCCCGAGGAACAAATCGAAGAGCTTTCACCGGAAGAGGTCTCATTGTATGAAAAATTGAAAATTCCTATCTCTGAACTCGAATTGTCGGTGAGAAGTGCAAACTGTTTGCGCGAAGCGAATATCAAGATCCTGGCTGATTTGGTTGAAAAGAGTGAGGCGGAAATGCTTGCCTATCGGAATTTCGGGAAAAAGTCACTCACCGAAGTGACTAACCTTCTTAAAACGATGAGCATTACCTTAGGTACTAAAATAGATAGAAAAAAACTGGAGATGGTCTAAGACAGGTTGGTTGTGCACTATTATACTTAAGCAGCGGAATCTAAGAAAGCGGAGCTATTATGAAGCATCGAGTAAAAAGTGAAAAATTTTCGCGTAACCGGGCCCAGCGCAAAGCGCTGGTTAAATCGCTCTTGCGCAGTCTGGTGATTTATGAAAGAATCGTTACCCAGGAAGCGAAAGCCAAAAAAATGCGGCCATGGGTTGATATGCTTATCACCTGGGCAAAAGAAGACACTTTACATCATCGTCGTTTAAGCTATCGGTTTCTGGAAGATCATAATCTCGTAAAGCGACTCTTTGAGGTCATCGGTCCGCGTTTTAAAGGTATCCCCGGAGGTTTTACCCGCATTATCGACATCGGCTTTCGTAAAGGCGATACGAGTAAAATGGCGATATTTGAACTCACGAAGATAGAGAAGAAAGAACGTTTGCATAAAGAAAAAAAAGAAAAAGCTAAAGAAGTGAGCGAAGAAAAACACGAAGAGCACGAAGAGAGAACGACTCATAAGAAAGAAGAACAATCCAAGAAAGGTCTCCTTTCGGGAGTACGTAAGATTTTTAAGCGCGAGCGGGATTCCTTATAATAACCGGTAGTACGTGCTATCGTTAAAATAAAAATACTCGATGATTATTAATTCGCGAGTTTCTTCTCTCGAGGGCTCCAGTACTCTAAAAATAACCGCACTGGCCAAGAAGCTTAAAAAAGAAGGCAAGGATGTGGTTAACTTGGCCGCAGGCGAGCCTGACTTTGATACTCCTCAATTCGTAAAAGAGGAAGCAAAAAAAGCCATCGACGAAGGCTTTACTAAATATACCCCCTCTTCGGGAATGCTGGAACTGCGCGAAGCGATCGCCAAAAAGCTGCGCGAAGAAAACGGCATACCTTGTAACGCTACGCAAATTATCGTTACTACCGGCGCAAAGTATGCTCTTTTTGCCTCAATTTTTACCCTTATCGATACCACCGATGAAGTAATTCTTCCTTCTCCCTTCTGGGTCAGTTACCCTGAGATGGTAAAACTGGTCGGAGGCACCATTAAGTACCTGCCTACGCAAAAGAAAAACAATTTTAAAATTAACCCGAAGGATCTTGAGCGCGCAATCACAAAAAAGACCAAGATGCTTATTTTAAATTATCCTGCGAATCCCACCGGTGTTACCTATACCGAGACGGAATTGTGGGAGATTTACGAGGTGGTTAAAGAGAAAAATATCGTTGTTCTAAGTGATGAGATTTATGAGAAATTATTATACGATGGTAAAACCCACACGAGTTTTGCGCGATTTCCCGGCGCAGATAAATTTACCGTAACGGTCAACGGTTTCTCGAAATCGTTTTCCATGACCGGATGGCGCATTGGATACTTGGCTGCGTCGGATGAGATAATTGCGCAAGTGTCGAAAGTCATTGACCATACGACGTCTTGTGTTTCTTCCATAACGCAGCGGGGTGCCTTGGCAGCATTAAAACACAGCAGCTGGCAGAAAGAGATGTGTAAGGACTTTGCCAAGAAGCGCGATCTTCTTTGGGAAGGTTTACGCTCATGCCGTCCGATTGAAGCGTTACGCTCAGAGGGTGCCTTCTACATGTTCTGTAATATTGCCAAAACAGGATTGACTTCACAGGAGTTCGCCGGACGGCTCTTAGAGGAGCATCAAGTGTGCGTTATCCCCGCGGATTCTTTTGGCGCAAAAGGGTTTGTGCGTTTAAGTTTTGCAACGAGCGTAGAAGAAATTGAAAAAGGCGTAAAACGGATTAGAAAATTCCTTGCTACATTATAAATTGTATACGTATGGGCAAAACAATAATTGAAAAAATACTTTCTTCTCATTCCACGACTCCTTTAGTTGCCGGAGACGTGGGTATCTGTTTTGTCGATTTCTGCTTCTCGCAGGACGGGACCAGTGCATTGGTACTGGATGGGCTTAAAGAATTTGGCAATGCTATAAAGAATCCTAAAAGATACGCCATGTTCATCGATCATTCAAGCCCTTCGCCGTCTCTGGGTGTTTCAAAGGTGCATTCGCGCATGAGGGAAGCTGCCAATATAAGCAAGAGTACGCTTTTTGACGTAGGGTGCGGCATATCGCATCAGTTAGTAATAGAGGAAGGGTTTGCGATCCCGGGAAGGCTTATTCTGGGTGCCGATTCCCATACTTCAACCGCCGGCGCGCTTGGTGCGGCTGCGTTTGGCGTTGGCTCTACCGATTTAGCAATTACCTTAGCCACCGGAAAAAACTGGTTCAAAGTTCCTAAGACTATTAAGATCATAGTAAAAGGTAAGCTGCCGAAAGGAGTTTACAGTAAAGACATTATCCTGCATATTATTCATAAACTTTCCGCAAACGGCGCAACCTATAAATCAGTGGAATTTTCAGGCGAGACCATAGAAAAACTTTCGCTCGACGCGCGTTTTACCATTACCAACATGACAATTGAATTCGGCGCGAAATGCGGTTTTATGCCTGTTGATGAAAAGGTCATTTCTTATCTGAAAAAAATCGGAGTTAAAAAATATAAACAGGTTTATTCCGATAGCGACGCGTCATTTGAAAAGACTATTGAGTTTGACGTCTCTAAATTGGTGCCGTATGTCGCAAAGCCCCATACTGTCGATAACGGCGCAGCAGCGGAGAGTTTAGGTGACGTTACGATACACGAAGCATTCCTGGGAACCTGTACGAACGGGCGCCTGGAAGATTTAGAAATTGCGGCTAAGATCCTAAAAAATAAAAAAGTTAACCCGAACGTTAAACTGCTGGTCGCTCCTGCTTCAAGATCGATATTCCTTAACGCACTGCAAAAGGGTATAATAAGAACAATCGTGGAGGCTGGAGGCGTGGTGTTGCCTGCCGGCTGCGGTCCGTGCGTGGGCACTCATCAGGGAGTTCCTGCTGACGGCGAAGTGGTCATTTCGACGGCAAATAGGAATTTTAAAGGGAGGATGGGCAATCCCAACAGTTTCATTTATCTGGCGTCTCCGGCAACCGTTGCCGCATCAGCGATTACCGGTAGAATCACTGATCCGCGCAAGTATATAAAATGAACTTTGCAGATATCCCTGCCTTGCCGGCGAGGCAGGCGTGTGGATTCAGCATCTATTCGTTAAAGGGAGGTGAGTAATGCTAAACATCAACACGCTTCTTAAGCTTACAATGGAAAAGGGAGCAAGTGACCTTCATATTACCGTAGACAGCCCGCCCATTCTGCGTATTGACGGTAAGCTTTACCTGACTGACTTTCCTGCTTTGGCGAGTGAAGATACGAAATTTCTTATATATAGCATTTTAAACGACGATCAAAAGGCGGTATTTGAGCGGGATAAGGAACTTGATTTTTCCTGCGCGGTTTCCGGCATGGACAGGTTCAGGGTCAACGTTCATTATCAACGCGGTAATATCGAGGCTGCTTTTCGAAGGGTTCCTGAAAAGATCCCAAGTTTCGAAGAGCTGGGAATCCCCAAGATTGCATATGATTTTATCAGAAAACCGAACGGTCTGGTATTACTTACCGGTCCTACAGGTATGGGCAAGAGCACCACCCTTGCCACAATGATCGATATTATCAATACCGAGCGGCAAGAGATGATAGTTTCAATAGAAGATCCTATCGAATTCGTGCATGTGAACAAAAAAAGTATTATAAAACAACGCGAAGTATACGCCGATACTCACTCGTTTCCCGAGGCACTAAAGCGGGTCTTGCGTCAGGATCCCAATGTTATCATAGTAGGGGAAATGAGAGACCTAGAAACCATTTCAACGACATTACCTGCTGCTGAGACCGGACATTTGGTGTTTGCGACCTTGCATACGCCGGACGCTCCTCAGACAGTGCAAAGGATTATCGATGTTTTTCCGCCGCACCAGCAGAAACAGGTACGGGTGCAATTAGCAGATTCCCTGCAGGGCGTGCTTTCGCAACTATTGCTTCCTCGTCAGGACAAAGAAGGAAGAGTGCTTGCGACTGAAGTAATGATTGCAACGAGCGGCATACGGAATTTGATTCGCGAAGGAGAGATCGCTCAAATCCCTTCTCTGATCCAGATGGGAGCGCAGTACGGCATGTACACGATGGATAGGTGCTTAAAAGATCTCTATCGCAAAGGTATCATCAGCAAAGAAGTAGCCTTAAATAAGGTACGCAACATCGTGGAGTTTGAGAACCTGTAAGACGCTAATCCCCGCGAATTAAAAACGAATTTTCGCGAATAGAAAAAAACGAGAAAGAGGCAGGCAGACTAAGATGATTTTAGAAGGAAAGGTATTTAAATTCGGCGACAACATCAATACTGACTGGATTATTTCAGGTCGATATAAGTTTGCGATAACCGACATGAAAAAACTTTCTCAGTATCTTTTTGAAGACATACGGCCTGATTTTTACAAGGAGATACTACCGGGAAAATCCATCATCGTTGCCGGAGAAAACTTTGGCATGGGTTCATCGCGGGAGCAAGCTCCCTGGGTCATCAAAGAAGCGGGAATCGTCTGTATCGTTGCAAAAAGTTTTGCCCGGATATTTTATCGTAATGCTTTCAATATTGGATTACCGTTAATCGAGACTGATACTTCGACCATCGCAGAAGGAGACCAGATAACTATCGAGGTCGATAAAGGCATTATCAAAAAAGCAAAAGACAACAGTGCAACAAAGTTTGTGCCCTGGAATAATTTTCGTAAAGAGTTGGTACATTGCGGGGGAATTATAGCCTACCTGCATAAAAATAAAGATTTTAAACTGGATTAAACGCCTGCCTTTCGGCCTGGGCTTCTCGCAAGGCGAGCAGGCGGGATTACGCAAGTTGGCTTCTTTGATGTGATCAAAGTTTTGTCGGCATGATTTTTACCTAAAAAATGAGAAAAGTAAGCCTTATCCCTGGTGATGGAATCGGTCCTGAAGTAACTGACGCAGCTCGTGCCTGCATCGATGCGCTTGATGTTGGTATCGAGTGGGAAGTGGTCCTCGCCGGAGAGCCTGCCGTAAAAAAAGGCGGTTCGCTTTTGCCCAAAGAGACGCTTGATTCCATACGAAGAAACAAAATTGCCCTTAAGGGCCCTATCACCACGCCTATCGGCACAGGCTTTCGTTCTATCAATGTTGCATTGCGGCAGGAATTGGATTTATATGCATGCGTGCGGCCGAGCCGCTATATCGAAGGCGGAAATTCAAAATATCCCGGAGTGAATCTTGTGATTGTTCGTGAGAACAGCGAGGATCTGTACGCAGGCGTGGAATTCAAGGACCAGGACAGTAAAACCGAAGGTTTGATAGAATATATCAACGGTATAAGCGAGAAGAAGGTAAGGAAGGGAAGTGCGATTTCCATAAAACCCTTTTCCCGATTTGCCTGCGAGAGGATCATCCGTTTTGCCTTTGCGCTGGCAAAAAAGGAGAATAGAAAGAAAGTCACCTGCATTCACAAGGCCAATATCATGAAATTTACCGACGGCCTCTTCTTGAAGATTTTTAAAGAAATAGCTCCCGCATATCCGGGTATCGAAGCGAATGATGTTATCGTGGATAACCTCTGCATGCAGCTGGTCTTGCGGCCGCAGGAGTTTGATGTGCTGGTTTTGCCTAATCTCTACGGCGACATTGTTTCCGATCTATGTGCCGGTCTTATGGGCGGTTTGGGAGTAGCCCCGGGTGCTAATATCGGAGAAGAAACGGCCTTGTTTGAGCCGGTACACGGTGCAGCCCCAAAGTATACCGGTAAAAATAAAGTAAACCCGGTCGCAACGATACTTTCCGCGCAGCTTATGCTCACCCATATGGGAGAACACAAAAAAGCTAAAATTTTAGAAGAAGCGGTATGCGCGGTGATACGAGAGAAGAAATTCACAACCTACGATCTAAAGCCCACCCGAAACGACCCCGCAGCTGTCGGGACAAAAGAGATGACCGAAGCGATCCTGAAAGAAATAAAAAAACTGCTTTAGGGAAAATGGTTAAAAAAATATCTGTTATAGGAAGTGGCGCAGTCGGTTCGACACTCGCCTTCCATCTCTTACGCCTTAATTTAAAAAGTTTAAGCCTGGTGGATGTGGCAGGAGACCTTGCAAAAGGGGTTGCTCTTGATTTAGAAGATACCCGGGCTTTTTTTGATTTTCCTACCCTGATTTCCGCGGGCAGTGATTTTTCATTGATCAAAGATTCCGACATCATTGCCGTTACCGCAGGGGTGGCGCGTAAAGAAGGCATGAGCCGTCTCGATCTTTTAAAAATAAACGCAAAAGTCGTCAAAGAGGTATCGGCTGAAATCAAAAAGCATGCTCCCGCGGCGATCGTTATTATGGTAACGAATCCGTTGGATATTATTACGTACATCGCAACTAAAGAGACCGGTTTTTCGCGTAACAGGATATTCGGTATGGGTTCTTCGCTTGATAGTGCCCGTTTGCTTAATCTTTTTTCCCAAGAAGTGTCTGTGGCGACGTCATCCCTTGAAGGTTTTGTCTTCGGGCTGCACAATAACGAAATGGTAGTTTCCGCGCAAAGGCTTAAAGTCAGGGGAGAGGCGCTCACAAAGAATTTATCGCCGGAACGAATAAAAAAATTGCAAGAGCGTACTGCCATGCGGGGAGGCGAAATCATAGGGTACCTTAAAAACCGCAGTGCCGCTTTTGCGCCTTCGCTTTCATGCGTTCGTTTGATCGAGGCAATTGTATACGATAAGAACGAAATCATCCCGGTTTCTGTCCTCTTAAACGGCGAATATGGACTTAAAAACGTCTGTCTGGGGGTACCCTGCCTCATCAATCATAAAGGTATTGAGAAAATCATCGAGATAGAATTGAACGCGCAAGAAAAAGAAAAAATAAAAAAAGTAGAAGAAACGTTTAAAGAAATAGCCGGCTCGTAATCGATATAACCAACCAGAAGGTTTATATGTATGATGTAGCGATAATCGGCGCAGGCCCCGGCGGTATAGCTGCCGCAAAATACGCAGCGCAAAACAAACTACGCGCAGTCCTCTTTGATCTTGATCAAAATACTTTCGGGGGTACCTGTCTTAATTCCGGTTGCATTCCCACCAAATTTTTCATTAATTCTTCAAAATTAGGTAAACGCTGGGAAGAGATTGCCGCTCAAAGAGACGCGCTCGTCAATACGATAAAGAACCCTTTGCTTTCGTATCTGGAAAGCCAGGGTGTGCGGGTCGTTTTTGGCAAAGCCTCTTTCGTTGACCCTCAGACGCTTCGCTGTGCGGGGGAAGTGTTTAACGCAAAGTATGTCGTTATTGCAAGCGGCTCTGAACCAAAAAAAATAGTGGAGCATAACAATGCCGTCTACGCCCAGGATTTATTTACGCATACCTCTATCGGCAATACCTTTCTTATCGTAGGAGCGGGAAGCATCGGCATAGAGATGGCATCATTATTGCGTACGTTTGGTAAAAACGTCCGGGTAATCGAAAAGGAAGAACGCATTCTGCCGGCGTTTGGCTCGGCGCTCGCTCATCGTCTTAAAGTAGTTTTAGAGAAGAAGGGGGTAGTGATAGAAACCGGTAAAGACGTCGCGGCGTATAATCTTGATGCATATGATACAATAATCATGGCAGCCGGCAGAATCCCCGCTACCGGTGAACTAATGCTTAATGAGGCCGGCGTGCAGTGTGACGGGAAAGGCTGGGTTATGACCGATAGCTATATGCGCACTAACGTTGAAACGATTTATGCCTGCGGGGATGTTACCGGCAAAAAACTTCTTGCGTATATTGCCGATTACCAGGGCAGGCTCTGTATCGATAATATACTGGGTAAAAAAAATAAGGAAGAATATGCGGGCATTGCTGATTGTGTATTTTCGCTGCCTCAGATAGCATCTGTCGGTATGACGGAGGAAGAGGCCAAAGCCAAGAATACTCCCCATAAAAGCATAAAGTCGAATTTTTTAAAATTTTCTTCTTCATACCTGTATAACGATACCGATGGTTTTATCCAGGTGCTCTGCGATCCGCAAGGCAAGATACTTGGAGCAGGAATAATTTCTATTGCAGCGAGCGAACTGATCAGTACGTTTTCGCTTTGCATTAAAAATAATCTGGCCATGCGCGACCTCGCGCAATGCGTTTTCATCCACCCTACGCTTTCAGAAATACTGCCGTTTATTGCTTCGTGCGATGCTTAACGCACGCCGGCGATAAATTGTTAACCTCAATCCTTTAAGGCTGGGTTTACTTTATCCGTATCTTTTGGTATAATTTTTCATATGAAGAGTTATGCGTACGCCTCCTTTAGTTTATCCTTTTTAACCCATGCGTTCGTTATCATCTGTATTCCTTCGTTTGCAAGCGGTAGAATTTCACCCCAGCCCGTAAAAGTACAACCGGTACGAGAGAAAAGCGAAGTGAAAATAACCCTTCAAAAAACGGAGTCGGATAAAATGCAGGAACTCATGCGTGAAGTAAGCGATATCCCGGTTTTGCCCTACATTGAAGATTTTACGCAAAAGCTCATTCTTGAGGATATGAAAGTTTTATCTCTCGATAAGCCGCAGCCTGCCCAGGAGCGCATACGGGAGGTGGCGATCGCCGATATGCCGGATAAAAATTTACGTAAACTGCCGGAATATATGGACTATTACCAGTTGATACGGACGAAAATCGCAAAGACCGCCCAGCGACTTTATGACGGTGAAGACGGAGGCACGATTTTTGTGAGTTTTACTGTCCTTCCGGATGGTCGCCTTGGCGACGTGTATCTTGAAGAAAATTCAGCAAAGAGCAAACACCTAAGAGAGGTTGCTGTCGAAAGTATACATGAAGCATCTCCTTTTCCGTCGTTTCCGAAAGAATTAGCGAAACGTTCCAGTTTGCCCGTAAGTATTCCCATAAATTTCAAAAATAATTGACAAATCATACGGAGTTGTTAACCTATAGCAACAAACGAAAATTATCCGCATGGGACGCACCGATATGCGTATGGATCTGTGGATGAGGGAGTACGGTGATTAGAGGGCCTATTGTCAGCGGTCAATTTTATCCGTCAAACGCGAAAGTCTTAAAGGGGCTGATAGAAGATTTTACGCCGCGCGAAATTACCAGGCTTTCTGCAAAAGCGATTATTCTTCCTCACGCAGGCTACGTGTATTCGGGAAAAGTGGCAGCAGCTACCGTGAGTAAGATCCTTCCCAGGAAAAAAATCATCATCCTTGGGACGAACCATACGGGTCAGGGCAAAGACTTTGCGCTTTATTCCCGCGGCGCATGGGAAACTCCTTTTGGCCGGCTTTCCATTGACGAGCCTCTGGGAAAGCTTTTGTTAGAAAAAGCCGTGCACATAAAAGCGGATTTAATAGCGCATCAATTCGAGCACTCGATAGAGGTGGAATTGCCCATTCTTTATCATTTCCTGGGTAATTTTCAATTTGTGCCTATTGCCTGTCAGGTATCGACGCTTGCGATATATCGCAGTGTTGCCTTGGAAATTTACGAGGCGATAAAAGGCTTTAAG
>JAQUOR010000043.1 GCA_028717025.1 Candidatus Omnitrophota bacterium
TCGCTCCAGACGTTCCAGCAACAGCCTAACACCCTGCCGTCCCAGTTAATACGCGGATTATGCCAAAGCGAATAGCACGTGCCCCTGACATAACTTTTTCCGGTATTTACTTCATATTCTTCACGGGTAACCGCAGGCCAGCCGGTCTGAGCCAATACGAATTCTCTGTTCCTTATCGGCGAATAATTAGAATCCCAGGACATTTTGGGAGAAAACTCCATATTCAAATCTTGCGCCATTTTACGAGCCTTAGGTAGCTCATGCTCGTTATGACCAAACACGATGAATTGCCACGTTAATCGTGGAAATTCGGAAGAAAATTTATCTTTAAATTGATTTATTAATTTTATATTTCTAATAACCGTATCGAAATTTCCTCCTACTCTATACTGCGCGTATGTTTCTTGCGTAGCGCCATCGACGGAACAGGTAAGAGAATAAAAATTATTTTTTACGAGCGCCTCAAGCATTTCTTCTGTAGCATAATTCAAATTAACACCCACGCTGCAGGAAATTTTAATTTTTTTTAGGTGAGCATATCCAAGGATGGGCACTATCTCTGGATTTAAAAACATCTCTCCTATATTATCAAATTCAATATGATTAACTCGGGGAGCCGAATCAAGAAGTCTCCGGAAATTCAACAATGTCAGATAACCGCTGCCAACTCTTGATACATAGCCCATTGTCGTTGCAGGACACCGGGGGCATTTAAGCTGACACAACGAACAAGAATCAACATAAATAACCATTGGTTTCTTTAACATACCGTTGCCCAATCGCTCTTGCACCGGGTCATGATTGCTCATGGCGCACCAAGCACCATATGTCATAGGGAATCATATACTTTGGGCACCGGACACAAGCCTTTTTGCGTCGACATAGACATGCTCAGCTTGGGACACGAACGCTTTGGCCGTCTCAATTTTAACTAATAGCAATGCAGCATTAAAATATTATACATAAATAATAACGGCTCTACGACACGCTCTGCTTTACGCAGATGGCACGGGGCTTTACGCCTCTTGTTCGACAATCGCCAATCGATACATTACTGTCGGCACAAGAAAACGCATGAACAAAATGCTTATTTTTTGCTCATAGAGATTTGATAATTTTGCCGTTCAGGCGCAATGAATGTTCTGCCGCGTTCAAAACCTGCAGCACGTCGACGCCTTCCCGGCCGTCAGTATGGGGTGTCGCGCCTCGCGCAATGCAATCGATAAAATGCCGACACTCCATTTTAAGCGGTTCTTCCATTTTGAACGGGATGATCTTTTTTCTTCCTTTGCAGGCGAAGGGGATTTCCTTTTGCCAAGAAATCATGCGGGAATAAAACGTGAGTTTATGCACACTTAAATCATCAAACACCGCCATCCCCTTATCCCCCACAACAATCAATTTCTGTTCTTTGCAGGGATGAAGCCACGACACAAAGATGTGAGCTTTTATGTTCCGGGAAAAGCCAAGCGTAGTAAGTGTCGTATCATAAATCCCTTTTTGAAGACATTTTAAACCAAACGCACCCACCTCTTTTGGATATTTTCCCAAAAGCATGAGTATACACGAAATATCATGGGGAGCGAAGCTCCACAAAACATTTTCCTCCTGACGAAATCTTCCAATATTTAAACGGTGGGAATATACATAGCTCACTTTTCCCAAAGCACCGCGATCGAGCATTTGTTTTAGCTTCAGCACCGCAGGATGGTAATGCAGAATATGGCCCACCATCAAAATCACACCCTTTTTTTCCGATAGGCTCATTAACGTCTTTGCGTCTTTTACGAAAAGCGAAAGAGGTTTCTCGACAAACACATGTTTTCCGGCGGCGAGAGCCTCTTTGGCCAATCTAAAATGGGTCACCGCGGGAGTAGAAATAACTACCGCATCAATTTCTGCATCCTTTACAACGCTGTTAAAGTCACAAGTAACATGAATACCGGGAACATTTTTTGCGTAATCGCGCAGTACTTTCTTGTCGTTATCGCAAACAGTCTTTAAAACTTTCAGTTCATTGAGGCACCGTACCAAATTTTTTCCCCAATGGCCTGCGCCAACGACTGCAACTTTAATTTTCTTGTTCATTTTAATAAAATCTTTACCGCAGAATCGAGCCCGCCGGATAAAAGGGTTGCTGCTTTTTTCCTAAATTCAGGACACAAGACTCAAGACACAGGCTACAAGTTTAATTTCCAATAACCAATTTCCAAATTCCAAATAATCTCCAATATCCAAATCCCAAATTTTCCCATTGGTTATTGGTGCTTAGGATTTATTTGGTTATTGGGATTTTGTGCTTGATTATTTATCAATCCCCAAAGCCTGCAGCGAATCGCTATATATCGCGCAAAATCTCCTGCGCTTTCGTAAGGTCTTCTTTCTTGATTAAAAGCTTAGCGGTCTGAGCATAAAGCATATGAGGCCTGCAGCCGCCGCAATCGTCTGCAACGACAACGCCCTCTATCCCGTTTCTCCAAAGCAGATCCCTTGCCATCTCTGCTTCGTGTCTTTTAAGAAATTCCTTAACGGTTACTAAATCTTCCATCAAAAAAAATGTGTTAAAATGAGGCCTTTAGGTATGCCTATTCCTGATAAATAGCGCAGGAATTTTCCGTTTCCCACACGCGTATTTCAACTAAGCGGCAATTCTTTTGCGCTACGCTGCCTTTGAGGTTAATGAATATAAAACGGGCGATTTCTTCTGAACTAGGATTGTGTGTAGTAAAATATTTTATTTCATTTAAGTGTTTATGATCAAGCTCTTCCAAAACAACGGCGGTCAGTTTCTTTAAATCGCTGAAATCAAGCACCAAGCCGGCAGAGTCGACATTCGCCGCACTCACGACCACTTCCACTTTCCAGTTATGCCCGTGCAAAGCTTCGCATTTACCTTTATATTCGCGTAACGAATGTGCGGCACTGAAATGAGAGATTATTTTTAGTTTATACATGGTTCACTATTTTTGGCTTAGAAATATTTCTTTGCAGAAACAGACGGGCCAACTTCGTAAAGCCCTTTGATTCATCGGTTACATAAAATTCTTTTCTACCGACACTTTTACTGTGGTTTAAAAGATCGTTTTCGGCCAGGACGGTTTTGGCATGAAGCGCAACTTCCTGGGCAGAATCGACGATGCGCACATTTCTTAAGTATGCGCCGATTTCTTTCTTTAGGAGCGGGTAGTGGGTACAGCCAAGAATAAGCGTATCTACACCTTTAAGCCTTAAATGTTCCAAATACATCGCGATAATACTCTTCGCGATCTTTCCCTCCACGATACCTTCTTCCACCAAGGGCACAAAGAGAGGGCAACTTTGAGAATAAACCTTTAAAGTTTTATCGCGTTTTACGAGCGCTTTTTCGTAACTGCCGCTTCCTATCGTCGAACGAGTGCCGATGATGCCGACTTTTTTTGTCTGGGAGACTGCTAATGCCTTATTGGCGCCTGCCTCGATAACTCCTAAGATCGGAACGCTGAAAATACCCTGGAGATAATCGAGCGCCAGACTCGAAGCAGTATTACAGGCAACAACGACAATTTTTACCTTTTTCTTTAAAAGGAAAAGTATATTCTCCGTGCTGAATTTTATAATGGTGGATTTTGATTTATTCCCATACGGTACGCGCGCGGTGTCTCCAAGATAAATAATATGCTCCCCGGGCATCAAACGTTCAATTTCCCGCAAGACCGTCAGCCCCCCCACTCCGGAATCGAAAATACCTATCGGTTTATTATTCATATAAAAACAAATATGATTACAGCGATTAGAAAAAGATCACGGAGATACCCGAAATGGATCTTTTATAATCACCGTAATCGTTCTCCTAATCTTTGGAATCAATTGCTAACCTGATTCTACTTGTTATTTTTCTGCGTAAAATAATTAGTATTTTTATTTAACGACGCTACCCCCAAGGCAATCGCTTCGGCGATTTGCTTCTGATACGACGTTCGTTGCAGTACTTTTTCTTCATAACTGTTACTTATATAGCCCATTTCAACCAGCACCGAAGGCACATAGGCGAGCCGCAAAACATAAAATGGAGCCTTCTTAGGAGATTTTACCCTAAATCCCAGGTTTTTAAATGAAAAATATAACGATTGCGAAAGGTCTATGGATACCGCATAATTTTTAATAAGAAGCATGTCCCAAAGGATAGTGCGAGCATCAAAAGGCAGATCGTCCTTCCAAAACCCCTCGTTCCTGGCAAGCTCAACAGCGCGCTCTTCACTATTAAACCGGGAAGGAGAAAGGTAATAAATTTCAACGCCGTTTAATTTCCGGGAACGGCTGGCATTGGTATGGATGCTGACAAAAAGATCGGCATTGTATTCTTTTGCTATTTCAACACGCCTCTGCAAAGTTAGATATTCATCATCCGGACGCGTCAAGATCACCTTGTATCCTTTTTCTTCTAATGCTTCTTTTAAACGTTTTGCCACGTTTAAATTCAAACCTTTTTCCTTTAAACCATGACGGGACATTGCTCCGGGATCGCGACCCCCATGACCCGCGTCAATGACAATCGTTTTAAGATTTAAGGAGGGTTCAAATTTCATGATCTCTTTCGACGAGATCAATCTCTCAATCTCCTTGGGGACATAGATGGAACCCTTTAGATAAAAAGGATACCCTTTAAGTGAGAAAAAATCACCGTTGATATATACAACCGAAGAATTCAGGAGCATGCGAATCTCTTTGCCGGGAGACGAAACACTGACAATATCATCCAAGGTATCGAAATCATACTGAAAACCGTATTTTTTGCAAAGATCGGAAATAGTAGTGTAGTTTGAAGCAACGTAATGTCCGGGGAAATTTCTATGGGGCGCGGTGGCACATGCGGTCAGAAATATAAGAAATACAAGCAAGAAAGCTCTTTTCATAACAAAGGATTATATCATTCATTATATAAAAAGCAAACATCCAAGCTTCAGGCTGCAGGTAATGAGACTTGTCTTTTTTGTTCCTCAAAAAAGACTTAGCCGAATTATCCCCGGAGGGGACAAAATGGCTTTGGCCTAAAGGAAGCCAAACCACGGCCTTCTGGCCGGCTTGTAGCTTGTAGCTTTATTTTGAAAGGGCGCAAAGGAGAGATTTGTCCTTAAGGGTAAGGTATGTTGCGCGGCTTATGGTTTTTAGGGTCGCTACGTTCTTTTCTAACACAGAAATGGGAAAGGGTTTAATGGCGGTTGCATAGCGCGAGGCGGTAAGAAGAACAAAGAAGGTATTCTTATCCGCGAACGCGGCTTGATACGAGTGATGGTTCCAGTCACTGCCGACAAAAACAAGTATTTTTTTATCCTTAAAAGTCTTAGCAAACTCTTTCTCGACCGTCGTAATGATTTTCCTGGAAGGATGGAAAAACAAAACAATTTCGATGAAGGTATGTTTTTTTAAGATTTTATTTTTTGCCTGAGCGATAACCTGCGCTAATGTTAAAACGGTAAGCACAGTCTCTTTCTTCCCTTCAAGCTCACGCATCGCTTGTTTGTATTTCTCCACAAATTCCTGGTTCACAAAATTAAGCTTCTTTATCGCAGCATAGAAAGCAACGAAAGCTTGAAAAAAATACATAGAAAGCATGAGTTTAACTACCGGTTCGCTCGCAGTCAATTCCGGTTTTACCGCTAAAAACCCTTTAGCGGCATTGCCCGAACCGCACAAGGTTTTAACGGCCAGGCCATTACGTTTTGAGCCCAAAGACTCCTGAAAAAGTTGCACGATCCAGGCAGAAAAACTAGTTCCAAAAATCTTGTCAACGTAGGGCGCAAAAAAAGCACGAGGCAATATGCTTACCTGCTTTGCTAAAGCTTCTGCCTGCCGACACAGCGCAGGCACGAAACTGCAATATGCGCTATATATGGTTGCTAATTTGCCATAATCTCTGTTTAACAATAAAAATAAGGGAAGAAAAAATATAAGCGTATGCGGACAGGAAAAGCGGCCGCCGATATCACTTTCTGCGTCGAATTGTATCGGCACTTTCGCAACCCCCTGCCAGCCCAGCGCGTCAAGCTTCTCAAATGCGCCCGGGTCAGCTAACCATAAAAAATTTTTCTGCCGGTTTTGGCCAAGCAATTCGCGCAGAGTTCGTGAAATGAGCTGTGTTTCCTGGGTCGTACCTGATTTAGAAATAGACACGACTAACGTCCGCTCTGTATTTTTTATTTTTGGCTTAAGCTCTTTAAGTGCCGCTGGATCAAGGCTGTCAAGCGTATACAGAGGAACTCCCTTAAAAAGCGATAATAACGCTTTAATGCCGTTGCCTGAACCACCTATGCCGACAAAAACAAAACAATCCTTGCCCTCTAAAATGCCTGTAAGCTTCCGAAGAGTTTCTTTAATCCGGGAGAATTGAGTGATTTTCATCCAACCGAGGCGTTGTTTATCACCATCAAAGCCAAATTCCCGGTAAGGATTTTCCACAGAAAGCTCGTCTTTACTTTTGCCTACCGCATCCAAAAGATATTGTTCTAATGTTTTTTCCATAGAAGATGTATTATCTATATTCTAGGGATATTTACAAGATAATTTTAGCGTGGAGCGTTTAGCGATTAGCGTATAGTAAAAAATAAAGAATGAAATTCTATACTTCCCCGCTTTTTCACTAATCGCTATGCGATAGACGCTATTCGCTAGTTTAGAACCATCCAACTCTATTCCTGCCGGCGAGCTTTGCTTTGTAGAGCGCTTTATCGACCATTTCGATAAGCACATCGGAATAGAGAGTGTTTTGGGGATATGTAGCAACGCCTATACTGATAGCGCTAAACAGTGTCTCATCGAACACGCGCATTTTTTCCCGTGATACGACCGTTCGCAAACGCTCACCTACCATAATAGCGCCTGCTTTATCGGTTTCCGGTAAGATTAACGCAAATTCTTCACCGCCGAAACGCGCCAAAAAATCTATTTCCCTGATATTTTCTTGCAGAAGACGCGCGATTTCCCGCAATACCGCGTCTCCTACCAAGTGACCATAGGTATCATTAATCTTTTTAAAATGATCGACATCGACCATGAGGAACGCCAGATTAAGACCGAATTTTTTTGCCCGTTCAAATTCCTCTAAATACCGTAAGGTAAAATATCTACGGTTATAGGCTCCGGTTAAAGAATCATGGATAGAAACCTCCTGCAGTTGTTCGTAAAGATTTATTCTTTCGATACACAGTTGCAGGAGTTTTGCGAAATGCGGAAGCGTTTCTATTATTTTTTCTGATTTTGTTTTTATCGAGAAAATGTCTGTTACTTCTTTGCCAAACTTGAATTCGAAATAATCCTTTCCCGGGCGCGGCGCAAACTCTATATCGCCCACCTCTCCTAAATGCCTCATTTCTTCGCTGAACACCGCCAGGAGCGCATGCCTGTCTAAGAGCGGAGCTAATTTCCTGGCTAATTCATAGAAAAAGAAATATCCCCCCATGGTTTTTTCCAAATCGTCCACTTTTTCTTTACACGATCTGCTCTGGGCGGATAGCTCCTTCTGTTTCGAAATTAACTGGCTTTTTCTTTTTATCTCATCGCGACGCAAAAATACGAGAGAAATAATTTCTGCGGCGAAAAAGATAAGAAATAGGAATATGATTATTATCCAATAAAACATATCCGGTTCTTTCCCTGGCGCTTGGCCTTATAGAGAAGCTGATCGGCCTTATTAACCATTTCGAGAGCGTCAACGCCGTCTGCAGGATACACGGCGACTCCTCCCGAAACGGTGAAACATATATCTTTCCTGCGAAAACTTACCGCTGCGTTTTCTACGTTTGCGCGGACCGCTTGGGCGATGGCAACTATTTTTTGCTTATCCCCTCCTAAGAACAACGCAACAAACTCTTCGCCGCCGAAACGGCATATGACATTGCCCGCCTCTCCGATGACTTCTTTTAAAATTTTCGCCACGCGCTTCAATACAATATCGCCCACGACATGACCATAGGTATCGTTGATCTTCTTAAAATCGTCGATATCGAACATTAAAACCCCCAGCCCCGCTTTCTTGCCGCCTGCACGTTTAATTTCTTCTTTCAGACGACTGAAAAAATGGTCTCGTAAAAAAAGTGTCGTCAGGGGGTCACGGATGGCAAGCTCTTCCATGCTGCGCAAAAGATTGGCTCGCTCAAGCACTACGACGCTTAAATCTGAAATGCTGCGCAATAAGCGCGAATCGTCAAGGGAAAAAGTATGAGAGGCCTTGCTCTCTATCCGCACAACACCCAATATCTTTTCTCCGATTGAAAGAGGGCTGCACACAAGAGAATGGATCTGGCGTTCCCGAAAAGCTGTCATTTTTTTGTAATCGAATCTGTACTCCTGAGCAAGGTCATCAATAAGCAAAGAATAGTTATTTTTTAGGATCCATTTCTCTAAAATATCTCCGTGCTTCTCTTTGATGACCTGATCGCTCTTCTTAAGCGAACGCACCAGGCGCAAAACGTCTTTTTGTAAAACGAAAAGAAGGATGTTGTCCGCGGCGGGGAAAAGCTCCATCAGGGTATTAACCAGATAATCGAAAACTTCTTCCGGGTCGCCTAAGCCGATTAATTTTTCAGAAGCGTTGAAGAGATAGGATATTCTTTCACAGGTAGCAGGAATGGTATTAAGGATTTTTTTCTTTTCTTCGATGTCTTGTGCCAAAAGGTTCGCTTTTTCGTCAATCTTTTCGAAATCACTTCTTATTTGACGAAACACGTTGTGGCGTAAGTGCCGGAAGAAAAGAAAAACGGCAAGCGAAACGCATATAACCAGGATCAATCCGATGAGATGGATTTTTGCTAAGCATACCAAGACCAGGGAGGTAAGAACGAGGACAGCTAAAATTGTAAGTGTGCCAAAATTATACAATTGTTTTTTCGTTCCCGGGGTCAAAGAAATGAACTTTTCTCATATCAAACACAACTTCTACCATACTGCCGATTGCAGGTTTATTTGAGGATTCAACAAGCGCAACCATCGTATGCTTGCCGGTCGATAAATACAGGTGATTTTGCGAACCCATCGTCTCCACGACATCGCACAACACTAAAACGGTGTTGTCGGGAGTAGCGTTAGAAGCAAAGAGTTTATCGTAGATGTTTTCCGCCCGTATGCCGAAGACAACTTTTCCATCGACGTATGAAGAGAGCTTATTGTACATCTCTTCCAGTATCTTTACCTTAAAATTGCCTTCATCAAAATACAGACCACCGCTTTTTTTGATGATCTTGCCTTCCATAAAATTCATGGGAGGAGAACCGATAAAACCGGCAACGAATTTGCTTACGGGATCATTGTATACGTGCAAAGGAGTATCCAACTGCAGAAGTTCTCCGTCTTTCATGACTGCGATACGATCTCCTAAGGTCATCGCTTCGGTCTGATCGTGAGTAACATAAATCATGGTTGTCTGGATCTTTAGATGTAATTTATGAAGTTCTGTACGCATCTGTACGCGCATCTTTGCATCAAGATTGCTTAAAGGCTCATCAAACAAAAACACCAGGGGTTTACGCACAATAGCCCTTCCCACGGCTACCCGTTGCCGCTCTCCTCCGGAGAGCTCCTTCGGTTTCCGATTTAAAAGACGGGTAATACTCAGTATCTGCGCTGCTTCTTTGACTCGCTTATCGATATCGATTTTTGCGTAGCCGCGTAGTTTTAACGCGAATGCCATGTTGTCGTATACTTTCATATGGGGATAAAGGGCATAATTCTGAAAAACCATGGCGATGTTTCTATCCTTGGCAGGCACATTATTCACCCAGCGGTCACCGATATAGATATCGCCGCTGGTAGGACTCTCTAAGCCTGCGACCATGCGCAGCGTCGTTGACTTTCCGCAACCCGAGGGCCCCAGTAAAACAAGGAATTCCTTGTTCTCAATACCTATGTTTACATTTTTGACGGCGACGACTCCTCCGTCATAAGTCTTATTCAAATTTCGTATACTTATCTGTGCCATTTCATCTTTCCTTGGTAATTATTCGAATATTAAAGTGTAATTTTACAATTTTAATTTTATTAGCTGCCGCTGTCAAGATAAATAATCGATAAGTTTCGCCAACGTGCTTTTGAGTTCCTTGCGATGCACCACCATATCGATGAGGCCGTGCGCTAAATTAAACTCTGAAGTCTGAAAACCTTTAGGTAAATCCTGCTTTATCGTCTGTTTGATTACCCGGGGGCCCGTAAAACCGATGAGTGCGCCTGGCTCTGCAACCGTAATATCGCCTAAACCGGCAAATGAAGCCATAACTCCGGCCATGGTGGGATTGGTAAGCACGGAAATAAAAGGAATATTGGCTTCTTTAAGATACTCTAACGCTCCGCTGGTCTTCGCCATTTGCATCAAGCTCAACATCCCCTCATACAT
>JAQUOR010000044.1 GCA_028717025.1 Candidatus Omnitrophota bacterium
TGGGCTCGGTGATGCGGGAGAGAATCTTTAAGAGCGTGGATTTACCTGCGCCGTTTCTGCCGATGATGCCGACGATCTCCCCCCGTTGTACGGAAAAAGAGATATCCTTAAGCGCCCAGAGGGTATTCGGTTCAGGCCCTGCCTGGGGGTCATCAGGAGCAATCATCAGACGCTTTGCACCGATGGTACGGCAGGCATCTTCCTTACCCTGCACTTTGCACCACCATCGTTCCGCTGAGTCACGAAAGGTAGTGGCGCCGATCAAGCCTAAGTGATAGAGCTTAGAGATGTTTTCCAGTTCTATGATTGGCTGGGGCATCGGCTATACCGTATCAACGAAGGTCCTCTCTACTTTATTAAAAATAAGAATACCGGAAAATAAAACAACACAGGTAGTAAGTATAGAAAAGGCGAGATAATTCAGACTTAAAGAAGTTGTTCCAAAGAACGCATAGCGATACAGATCAACGATCGAAGCAATGGGGTTTATAATCAGTATAAACCGCCACTGGCTAGGGATCGCCGAAACAGGGTATATCACCGGCGTTGCGTACATCCATAATTGCACAAGGAATCCCATAAGGAAAGAAAGGTCGCGATACTTGACGGTCAGTGCCGAGAACCATAAGCCTACACCCAGCGCAAAGACTGCTGCCTGCACCAATAAGAGAGGCAGCGCGAAAATAAAAATATTCGGGTGTATGAGCGCACTACTGGGCGTTGTCCATTTATAATAGAAATAGAAACACAGGAACGTTAAGAGCTGGATGGCAAAGGTAATCATATTCGAAAGGATAGTAGAAAGAGGGATGATGATCCTGGGGAAATATACCTTTTCGAACAAACCGGCATTGCTCATCAGGGATGTCGAGGTAATGCTGATGCAGTTTGAAAAATAATTCCATATCAAAAGTCCGCAGAGGTAAAAAAGTACGGGTGGCAATTCATCGGTAGAAACCTTGGCGAACCTGCAAAACACGATAGTAAATACCACGGTGGTCACCAGCGGCTGAATAATAAACCACAAAGGGCCCAGAATAGTCTGTTTATACCGGGAGACGAAATCGCGCCTGACCAAAAGAAAGAGCAGATCCCGATAATGAAGTAAACCGCGCCAATCGATATAGAACCAGCTCCGGTTGGGTTTAATAGTGATTTCGTACGGGGTCATGTTTTCCATGTCTCACCTCACTTTTTTACATTATTACGTGCACCATATTATGTCAATTTGTTCGCTTTGAACCACTCTATCATCTCCCGGACCCCTTCTTCTAATGGTGTCTGAGGAATCCAGCCTCCGCTGATTTTGCGTAACTTGGTCGTATCTGCGCCGCGCCGCGGATAACCATCCGGTCGCGAAGTATCAAATATTATTCTTGGGTGCTTGCCTGTGATTTTTAAGATAAGTTCGAGTAAATCTCTGATGGTAATCTCCTGGTCGTGTCCGAGATTTACTGCATCTGCCTTGGCGTATTTTTCGGTAACGATTTTCATCCCTTGCGCAATATCTTTTGCGTGGACAAATACCCTTGACTGGTTACCCGTTCCCCAGACCACAACCGGATCGTCACCGTCAAGGACCCTCTTTATTAAAGCCGGTACAACATGGGATGAACCTTCATCGAAATGATCCCGTAAACCATAGGCATTAAAGGGCCGCACGATAGCAACTTCCATGGCACTTTCCTTCGCATAGTAGCCCGCTAACTCTTCCCCCATGCGCTTGGCCCAACCGTAGCCGGCGTTTGTCGGTTCAGGGGTTCCTCTGCCGCCCTCGTGTTCCGGCGTAGGCACATGCGCATCGTGAGGATAAATGCAGGCAGTGCTCACCTGCAGAAACCTTCTTACCCCTGACGCTGCAGCCGCTCTTATTACGTTCTGCTGCAGTATCATGTTCGCAATAAACATGTCTGCCTGGTGTGTTCGATTGTACTCTATACCCGTTACCTTCGCGGCCAGATTCATCACAATTTCCTGATTTTTGCAAGCTTTCAGACAATTATCATAATCACACAAATCGAGTTTTAATAATTTAATTTTTTTCTCGACCGTCTGCACTCTGGATAAAGTTCCTCTCGATAAATCATCGGCTACCGTAACAAGAGCGCCATCGTTCACTAAAAATTCCGTCAAATAAGACCCGACAAAGCCACACCCTCCGGTCACTAAAACTTTTTTCCCTTTATAATAGCTCATTGCCTACCTCCCGTTTTGGACAATACCTAAAATGTCGATTGCTGTAGAGAGCTCCGCCCTCTCAGTCACAAGGGCTTACCATTTAAAGAATACCTTATCGCTGCTTCGTAAAGGCAGCACGGCACATTATGCAGCTAGCGTTTACGCCGCATCGACGCAGTCTGCGTCGACAAAGCATTGAACCGACGATGCAATAACATCTATAGATATCACTAAGCTTGTGTTCTTGTTCCTTCTTTCTAAAATAAAACCTTCGACCCCCTTAAGCGGGCCGCGTCTTATAACCACCTTATCACCTATCTTTAGATACGGGCACGGGTCAAGCTGAACTCCTTTTTCGGAAATGATTTTTAGGGAGGCAACGACCTCTTCGGGAACAGGGACGTATTGATAATTAAAATGCACAATTTGCAATACCCCTTGCTGCATGATAACGTTTAATTTATCGGTAAGAGGAAATTTCGCAAAACAGTATCCTCTAAAAAGAGGCTCCTGAACTAATTTGCTTCTATCCGACCATTTTTTCCTTAACGTAACTTTAGGAGTAAAAGCTTCTACGCCTTTTTCGATAAGGTTGGATTCTACAAATTTCTCGTGCCGTGGTTTTGTGTAGAGCACGTACCAGTTGAACGATTCCAATGCATTCATTTTTCTTTTCCTAAATTATTCTGCTCGCTGTTGCTATTGACCTTGCTTAGAATCCAGGCATCGAGCAGGTCTTTTTTAAAACGCCACTGTCCGCCTATTTTAAAACTTGGCAATTCGCCTTTTTTTACTAAACGATAGATAGTGACAAGATGTATGCTCAGATACTGAGCGGCTTCTTTGGGGGTCATTATTTGACTGTGAGAAGGCCGTTGTTCAAAATTATCGTTTTCTATTTTTGCCTCTCCCATATAAGAGAAATATAGCACTTTTTGATAGAAGAAGCAAATAAAAATTATTAAAAATGAGCATATTTTATATTTACAATATTTTTGCTATAAATTGATAATTAATGATATGCGAAGATAGTGATTGCAACGTACTTCTCTGCAGTTTATTGTGTTATTTGAAAAAAATGATATGCGGGTATTCTAAAAGACTTTATCGGAAAGAATCTCTTTGAAGATTAATAATGTTTCTGTACTGAAAGTAATGCTATGGTCTTTTTTAGGTTTTCAATCCACTGTTGTATACGCCTTGACAATATACAGTAAAGCATTTTTAATCCGACTATCAGGCTATGCCATTTCGAGATGGATATTTTAGATTTACCTATAACCCTTTGGTTGTATTTTACCGGTATTTCGACTAAACGCAGCCAACATCCCAGCATCTCCACCATCATCTCCGGTGAAAGCTCCGGGCCGTCTGTCGTGAGGCGATCCTTGATCTGGTCGTAAGTCGATTTCCATAGCGCACGATAGGTGCATCCCACGTCTGACAATCGACATTGACGGTTCCACCAAAGGAGAGACACAAGCTTTCCGACGATGATGTTACCTGCACGGAGAAGAAGATCCATATTCGCGTTGGCCTGGACAAAACTTCCATCGGTTCTCGTTCCGATAACTGCGTCGGCATCTTTTAAATATTCAAGAAGTTTTGATAAGTCATTGGCCCGAAACGTCGCATCAGCTTCAGTGATAATCAATATATCTGAGTTTGCCTCTCTAAGTCCTTGCCGGATCGCATCTCCGTATCCCTTAAAATTACGCGAAAAAACCCTTGCTCCGGCCGCTCTTGCAATTTCTCCTGTACCATCCTCTGATACATTATCCATCACTATAATGTCATCGACGTACTTTTTAAAATCTCTTACCACATAGCCGATCGTCTGGGCCTCATTATATGCCGGAATAATCAGAGATTTCGTACAGGTATTTATATTTTTTGAACGATAGGAATATCTGGCCAAAAACAAATCATCTTTATTATTAATGTTATAATATTCACAATGCGAAAGAAAATAATACGCCTGTAAACCCTCCTGTATCCCCTGGTTAAGCAAATCAATAAAATGCCTGGTGTGTGGCTTGGCTAACTCCTGTTCCATTAAATCCAGCATCTTGACTGAGCAGGCAATGGTCCCCAGGCCGATATAGTTATTTATTATTGTTGTCGGCTTTTCTTGTAAAAAAACCATCCTTTCGCCATCGGTCTGGACAGAGTAGTTTTTCAGAATTTCCTCAGGGAAATTTGCTTCTTTAAGCATGCAATAGATATCGAAATCGCGTCTCTGCATTTCTTCAAACATTTTTTCATGATCGGAGAGAAAATAAACTTCATCCCCCATCACGATTAAAAAGTATTTCTTTATGATGGAACGCAGCTTCAATAAGGAGTATATGAAACCTCTTTCGATATCGTCGGTTGCGATCTGATGATACACAATATTAATTCCGCAGTTTCCTTTGCTTTCCAGGTATTTTTTTATCTCATCGGCATAGTGGCTCACGATAATGTGAACTTCCTCTTTTTTAAACTTGTTTTTTATGATTTCGATGTTTCTTTCGAGCAGTGTTTTTTCATCCACCTTTAATAAAACCTTCGAAATCTTCTTTGTGTAGGGGTATAATCTGCTCCCCTTTCCAGCGGCAAGAATAATCGCTACAAAATCATCTTGTTGCATATGCGTTTTCTCCTTATACTCCGAATATAAAATTCATTACTTTTTTCAGTATCAACATAAAATGCCTGAAAGAATGCACTCCTTTTAAATTCTTGAATAATATGTGGGGACGAGCATAAAAACTAATAAAAAATTTTAAAAATAACCGATTTAATTGTTTCTTGGTTAGACCATCCGGCACATAAGAAAATTTCATGTAACTTAGTTTTGTAAAATCTATCTGGTCTCTCTTTATTTTATTCTGTTTTATCAGCTCTTCGGTAACGGGAATACCGGGGAAAGGCACAAAGCGCGTAAGACTCACTCGTAGAAGGGGCAATTCCAAAGCTAATCGTCTTGAGTCTTCGATGGTCTGGGCTGTCTCCGAAGGATATCCTACCATAATAAAACCGATTACATTAATATTATGCTTATGGATTAGGTTAACCTTTTCGCGGATAAGCTCGATGGTCACGTCCTTCTTCATTTCATTTAAAATTCTCTGATTACCGGATTCTATGCCTACGGCTAATTCATAACAACCGGAATTACGCATAGTAGAGAGTAGTTCGTCATCCAAAGTATCCAGGCGCGTGCCGTTTGGACAACTCCATGGCAGGTTAAGCTCATCGTCAATTAAGGCTTTACAAAAAAGCATGGCTGTCTTTTTGTTAGCCGTAAAACAGTCATCGATAATCTGAAATTCTCGAATACCATATTTATTTTTTAGCAATTTTATTTCTTCAACTACTTTAAGGGGATCTCTTGTCCTTACCTTAAAACCCGTAATGCTTCTGCCGCCACAGAAGGTGCATCGATGAGGACAGCCTCGTGTGATTATTATGGGCCAGGTGGGTAATCTTTTACAAAAAAATCCGTGCACTGCGGTATCATAGGCTTTCACGTTAATTCCATCCAAATCCGGAGGGCCGATTTGGTCTAAATTCTCTTCAAAGCGTAAGGGATTAATCCGATATTCATTATTGTGCCTCCATACTAAATTCGGGATATTCCCTTTTACCGCGGGGTCATCCAATGTTTTATTGTGTAAAGCCTTTAAGAACTCGGCGAGGCTGCTCTCGCCTTCACCGTACACTGCGTAATCAGCATATTTAAGATACTCCAATGTGTGAATCGGGTCCGATGCCGGCTGAGGACCTCCTACAATCGTTACAATATGAGCATTATGCTCCTTGATAACCTGCAGATATTGCTCTACCGATTCCATATTAATAGTAAATAATTGGAAACCGATTACTTGATAGTCATCAAGGTCAACGGACGTGCAGAATTTTGATGGCGGAATATTTTTCAGGTCGCAATCGAGCAGATGTACCGTATAGTCATTTTTTTTCAGGTATGTCGAAATAAATCCCAGGCCTAAGGGAGGGTATGTTTGAATCCCAATATTATTACCCTGAGGTTTTACTAAAAGAATATCTGTCATTACTCTGTCCCGCCCATTTTTATAATCTCGATAATTGCGCTTTGCTTTTTTCTTTGGTCAATTATAGCATGAAAGATAGGTACATGAAAGATAGATGAAGGCATGAATACTGACGGGAATGAATAATGACGAGCCTGTGTTCTTGGCAGGAACTCTTTAAAGTGGAAGAAAACACGAGTCCGCCAAAAGCTTAAAGACTTTTGGCGAGACCTCGCTATTTTTGTAAATCAAAAATGGCGGGGACGAAGGGATTTGAACCCTCGGTCAGCTGATCGACAATCAGCGGTCTTGAACCGGGCTAGACGACGTCCCCAAAAATAGCGTGTAGCGTAAAGCGAATAGCGTATAGTTTATGATAATTTTCAGAAAAGTCAATTTTTCTCTTTTCTATTCGCTAACTGCTTTCGTGAAAAAGAAAACATGGGCAATACAGGACTTGAACCTGTGACCTTTTCCATGTCAAGGAAACGCTCTAGCCAACTGAGCTAATTGCCCAAAAATACAAAGTTTACACTCTAATTCTTGTTTACAAGGAAACGCTTCCCGACTCTTTAATGTTACTATAAGTGCTCCCTTCGGGAGCACAGTCGGGATTAATTCAACTAAACACTTTTGTGCGCCTGAAGCTTCAAAAGTGTAAGTTTCATTTAGCTAGCCAACTGAGCTAATTGCCCGATGCAAAAGATAACTATAAAAGGTTATTCCTTATTTTGCGTCGGCTCCGTGCGATGCCGCCCTCGGAGCTATATTTTATGAACAATAGAAAATCGAAAATAGACCGCAATGGAGCCTGATTTTTTTCTCTTTCTATTGCTCTATTTTCGATTGCTCCATTGCTCTGTCTCGTTTTGCCGAAGGCAAATGAGACTGCCGGGGGCGGGACTCGAACCCGCACGTCCCTCACGGGACAGCAGATTTTAAGTCTGCATTGTCTGCCATTCCAACACCCCGGCTTAAAGAATCATAGGGGCTCTGCCTCTTCTGACACTACGTTCGTAAGAATTTTATAGAAGCAAAACTCACTTCGTTGTTAACCCCGAAGAATATCAAAGAAGTAAAAAATAAAACGCTGGAAAAATCAAAAGTGATTTCCCCTTCTATGCATGAAAATAAAAGGCGCGGAGCGGATTTGAACCGCTGAATAACGGTTTTGCAGACCGCTGCCTTACCACTTGGCTACCGCGCCAGAATTTCAAAGATACGGGTTTACGGCCACTTTTCACGTAGATTACGCAAGCGAAACTAAAAGTGTGGGCACGTGGCGTTTTCGATCAGGGAAATAAAATTATTTTTGCGCGGCTTCTTTGACTTTTAGTTTCCCCTCCACGATTTCACGCAGGGAGTTATCTAAAAGTTTTTCACCTGGTTTTTCGATCAACGACTTTGCTCCATCAGCAAGCTGCAGCGCCCGTTTTGCTGCTAAGATAGTGATCTTAAAAATCGAACCGTTGCTTGCACCTAATATCCTGTCGACTGATACATACTTATTATTCATACACCCCTCCATATCTTATGTTCGAAGAATTTTTTCCAGATCATGTACCGCAGTTTTTATGTCTTTGTTGATTACCACGTAATCGTAATATCGAGAAAACTGCAACTCCTGCTTAGCTAACGCGAGCCTTTTCCTGATTACATCTTTTTTTTCTGCGCGCACCGTAAGTCTCTTATAGAGTTCGCTTCTGGTGGGCGCGGAAATAAAAATGGTAACTATTTTACCAACTTTCAGATGTTTTTTCAAATACATTCCTCCTTTTACGTCGATACAGAGAATCAGGCTTTTATGTTCGTCTTTTGCCTTAGCATAAAAATACTTCGGCGTTCCGTAGTAATCGTCAACGACTTTCTGGCTCTCTAAGAAGAAATTTTTTTCCTTACATGCCAGAAACTCTTTTTTGCTCACGAAAAAATAATCTTTGCCCTCTTTTTCCCGCGGACGCTTCTCGCGCGTGGTAAAAGAGACGGTCCGCATAAAATGCTTTGCAAAGTCTTTTTTACGGAATAATGTATTAAGGAGTGTTGTTTTCCCTGAACCGCCGGGACCGGAAAGGATAAAAATCGTGGTACCCATTATTCTATGTTCTGCGCCTGCTCGCGTATCCTGTCCAAATAACTTTTTGCCTCAACAATCAGAAAGGCAAATGTTTTATCTTTTGTCTTGCTTGAAGCGGCATTAAGCTCGCGCAATATCTCCTGGGTCAAAAAATCTATGGACTTACCTTTAGGAGAAGCGCTTTTCGCGCTAATGGTCTTCTCCAACTTTTCCGTATAAAAAAGGCCAAGAGACACTTCTTCGTCGATATCTTCTCTGTTCCCGTCGTCTGCGCTTGCACTTTTGCCTTTCTTTAACTTACGCAGTCTGTCGATTTCCACGATATTATGCTTTAGCTGCGTGAGGTTCTTACCCATCTGTTTGCTGATAATTTGTCCACCCTTCTCTTTGAACGCCAGCAACTTATGTAAACCTTCCCGCACTGCAGGAATAACCAGACTTTCTTCACTCTTTTTCTTCTCTTCTGACCAGACCACTTGCGGTAGGTTTAAAAAATCACTGATAGAAACATCGCAACGAAGGTTGTATTTCTTTGCAAGATGCCTGGCTTCGGTAACGTACTTGGCAAGCGTTTTTTCATCGATATGGATCTGATGCCCTATGGGCGTTTTTGAAAAAACGTAGACTTCGATTTTTCCACGCTGAATCTTCTGTTTTATCTCTTTTTTAATCGTCTCTTCCAGCAGGATATTCTCCGGCGGCAGATTATGAATGGTGATATCCAAATATTTAAAATTCAAGGAACGCAGGATAAGCTGCAGGCTCTGTGCGCCCTTGCGCTTAAACACGCATGAATACGCAGTCATTGACTTCATTTCCACACCTTCCTCTTAAAGCTCCTCAGCGTTGCTACTTTTACAGGATAAAGATCAACGGTGATTTCCTCCGGACCAAACCAGAGTTTTATTTCCCGCTGCGCCTCGGAAGGATCGCTTGAAGCATGTACCACATTTTCATAAAGACCAGTGGTTAAGATTCTACCGTAGGCGCCGCGAACGCTGACCGGGTCGGCCTCTTCCGGATTTGTCGCGCCGGAAATCTGCCGCACTTTTGTTATCGCATCTTTACCGAAATAAATAAGTGCCATTACTCGGTTTTCCCCATGTAATTTTCCGGTAATATATTTTATTAATTCCGGGTAAAACGGCTTATCGCGTAAATGCTGGTAGTGTTGTTGCGCAAGATGTTCGTTGACCTTGACGATTTTTGCGCCGATTATTTTAAGTTTGGTTTCGGAAAGGCGGCTTAAAATATTACCGGTCAATGATTTTTTTAAACCATCCGGTTTAATGATAACTAACGTTGCCTGGTTCGTCATGCTAACCTCCTCACAATTCTTTCTAAATCATCGAGGGTGTAATACTCGATGACGATCTTGCCGCGGTTGTTCTTTTTATTCGAAATTTTCACTTTTGTCCCCAAGAATTTTTGCAGCTTCTCCTCCACCTCAGTCACGAAAGGATCGCTGGCGCGCTTCTTTTTTGAGGCAGTCCTTACCCTATTCTCGATTTCCCGCACCGAAAGCTTTTCATTCAGGATCTGACGGAACAATAAAGCCTGCTCCTCTCTATTCTCTACCGCCAGAAGCGTGCGGGCCTGGCTGCGGCTTATGCGGCCGTTGCGCAATGCCTCCTGAATGTCTTGCGGCAGTTTAAACAAGCGCAAGGCATTAACGATTGTTGTTTTATCTTTTCCGACAAATTTGGCAATATCGTCCTGGGTGAATTCAAACTCATCGGTTAAACGCTGGAAGGCTCCTGCTTCTTCCATGGGATTTAGGTCTTTCCTCTGCAGATTCTCAACGATTGCACAAACAAAGGTATCTTTATCGTCAAGCTCCTTGATAATAGTTGGTATCTCATTGAGCCCCAATGACTTAGCAGCTTGATAACGCCGGCCTCCTGCCACAATTTCATAAGTATCTTGGCCGACTTTACGCACCAGAATGGGCTGGATAAACCCTTTTTCTTTTATCGAACGGGTCAACTCTTCAAGCTCTGCCGGCTCCATATCTTTTCGCGGTTGATAGCGGCTCGGCTGTATCTT
>JAQUOR010000045.1 GCA_028717025.1 Candidatus Omnitrophota bacterium
GGGCTTCTTTAAAAATATCTTTTTCCTTCGTTACGTGGATTTTTTTACGCTGCGCGCTTACAGGCTGCTCATTCTTTTTTGCGGCGCGCTTGGAAAACTGAGAAACCTTGTGTATGATAAACCCTCCTACTTTTATAACAATAAACAATGCAATGAGCGCTAAAAAAGCGACGATGACTGCCTGACGAACGCGCGGAGGTATGGATTTGGCGGTAAAACTTATTTTTGGCAGAATCTGCCTCGGTGCGGTTACTTTATTTTTCTTCTCTTCTTTTGGCTTAAGATTCTGCACGGAAATATCTTTCGTTAATTCAGCAGCATTAAGGCCTAAAAATGAAGCATAGATCCTGATAAAGCCTTTTAAATAAGCCTGATTAAGGTTACTTAAATTGCCTTCTTCCAGATCGCGTATGACTGAAGGGTACAACTTGGTTTTCTCCACTACTTCTTCGATAGTGTACCCTAACTCCTGTCTGCGTGCTTTTAGTTTACTGCTTACCTCTTCAATCATGACGGTATCCATCCTTTTTCTTTTTGGTACCCTTCAGGATCAACTAAAATTTCTCGCGCCTTCGAACCACAGAACGGCCCCACGATACCCGCCTGTTCCATCAAATCAAGAAGCCGGGCTGCACGGGTGTATCCCACACGCATTCTGCGTTGCAATATGGAAGCAGAGGCTTGCCGCGCCTGCAGAATGGTTTTTATCGCATCTTCGAACAATTCATCCTGTTCTACGTTCATTGTGCCCTTCGCATCCGCTTGCGCAATACCCTCTTCATAGACAGGACCACCCTGACCCCTTACAAAAGCGGTAAGATTATCAATATCATCATCGTCTACGTAGCAACCTTGCGCGCGGATCAATTTAGGCGCTCCGGGCTTTAAAAACAACAAATCGCCTTTACCAATAAGTTTATCCGCACCCATGGAATCCAGCACGGTACGCGAATCGACTTTTGAAGACACTTTAAAAGAGATTCGTGCAGGAAAATTTGCCTTGATAACTCCGGTAATGACATCAACCGAGGGCCGTTGCGTTGCCAGCACCAGATGGATCCCTACGGCGCGTGATAGCTGCGCTAAGCGTTGAATTGCGGTTTCAATGTTTTCTTTAGCCACTACCATTAAATCTGCCAATTCATCGACGATAACGACGATGTAGGGCATCTTGTTGCCGTTCTTATTGTAGGCATCGATATTACGCGCGCCCTCTCCGGCAAGCAGTTGATACCTGCGCTCCATTTCTTCAACCGCCCAGTTTAATGCCACGAATGCTTTCTTTGCTTCGAAAATGAGAGGGTGCAATAAATGCGGAATACCGGAAAAATGCGCAAGTTCAACCATTTTAGGATCAATAAGGATAAATTTTACCTCATCGGGTTTTGCTTTAAAAAGAATAGAAGAAATCAGCGAGTTAACGCAGACGGTCTTGCCGCTGCCGGTTGTGCCCGCAATCAAAAGGTGGGGCATATCTTTTAAGTCCGCAACTACCGCATTACCGGAGACGTCTTTTCCTATAGTAAGCGTTAATTTTGAAGGTGAAGTTATGAATGCTTTTTCTTCCAGTACCTCCCTGAAAGATACCAGATGCTTTTTCTCGTTCGGCACCTCAACCCCGACAGTGCCTCTGCCCGGGATGGGCGCAACCACCCTTACCGAAGACGATTTCATCGCAAGGGCGATATCGTCGGCAAGTGCAGAAATTTTCTGTATCTTTACTCCGGCGGCGGGCTCTAATTCGTACATCGTCACCACGGGTCCTTTCTGGACGCTGACTACTTTTACCTCAACACCGAAATCAGCAAGCGTCTCTTCCAGATTCGTTATGCTTGCCTCAATATCTTCTTTTACTTCCCGATAATCAAGCGCAGGGGGAACCTTGAGCAAATCATAGGTAGGCAGCTTGTATGTTTTGGGATCAAACTTCTTCTCAACCTGGCCCTCGAGTGCTTCCATTTTTTTCTTCGCTGCTTCTTCATCCAGGGTTTTCTGGTCACCGGAATCCTTGGCTAAAAGCTCTTTTGGTTTTACCGGCAGGCTAGGCTTTGGATTGTAAAATTTTATTTCCGGTTTTACTTCGGATTTCTGCGTTTTAACCTCTTGTTGCCTCACTGCTTCTGATCTACCATTTTTTTTCTTTCTATCCTCAACGTCATCCTTTATAACTACGGGTTTGAGCTTACGCTCTTCTCGCGGCGCGCGCGTACGCAGCCCTTGTAATAAAGTTCCTATCCCTGTGAAAACGCCACGCGCCATCGGAAATAAATCGACAAAAAAATAACCGAATAACAACAGGGCGTTGACAACGAGTAAAAGTCCCACGGTAATAAAAGAACCCTGAATGCCTAAATACTTTCTCGCAAAACCGGCCAGGTACCAGCCGATGACTCCTGCGGATTTAAAAAGGGTATTGTTTGAAGAATCCTGGATGAATAAACCTATGAACGCGGAAAGGAAAATGATGAAGAAGCTGAAAGAAACAACGTTGACAATCTTGCTCCTGCCTAAACCGCTGAAACGACACACCTCCAGTGTGCCCAGCGCCAGACAGAAAAAGTAAAAAGAGAAAAAATATGCGGCATAACCAAAAACAAAAAAAAGGCCGAATGCCAGGTACGCGCCGAAAATTCCGATAAAATTATGGATTGTGCTCGCAGGCGGGTATGTTAAAAAACTGATATCGCGGGGAGTATAGGAAAAAAGACTTAAAAAAAGGATAATAGATATAAAGAAAAGAGTGGTGCTCTTTAAAAAAGACGAGAGGTTTTTCATAGAAACGCTAATTACCGCGAATTCCAAAAACGCTAATTGCCGCGAATAAATAGAAGGAAAGAATTTTTGCTAATTTCTGAGAGTACAAATAGCCGTGAATAAATTAATATTTCTTATTGGCGTAAATTTGTGTTTATATCTTACTAAATTATCGAGGTTTACGTTCGCGAACATTCGCGCTTTATGGTTCTACTTGTTTCATACTCAAATTGATCTTACCCTGGTTGTCTATGCCGATCACTTTTACCTTTACGATATCCCCTTCTTTAAGAAAATCTCTTACATCTTTTACGTATGTATCGGCTATTTCCGAAACATGGATAAGGCCCTGTTTACCGGGAAGAATCTCACAAAACGCGCCGAAATTGGCAATACGCGTGATCTTACCTTCGAATACTTCTCCGGGCTCTATATCTTTGGTTAAATTAACGACAATTTTAACTACTCGTTCAAGTTCTTCTTGCGTATATGCCGTCACAGAAACCGTCCCTGCTTCATCGTCGATATCTATGGTCGCATTGTTTTCACGGGAAATCCTGCGGATGATTTTTCCTCCCGGACCGATAACCGCGCCAATCTTCTCTGAATCAATCTTAAAGGTCTTGATTCGAGGAGCATATTGCGAAACGGAACTGCGTGAAGTTGAAAGCGCTGCGTTCATTTTACCTAAAATAGTTAAACGAGCTTCTTTCGCGCGCGACAGCGCTGCCTCTATGACCTCATATGAAAGTCCCTCTGATTTAATATCGAGCTGGATCGCATTAATGCCTTTTTCGGTGCCCGCGATTTTAAAATCCATTTCTCCATGGTGATCTTCGATGCCGGCGATATCAGTTAAGATCTTGAAACGTTCGCCTTCCGATACGAGCCCCATGGCAATACCAGCGACCGGGCTCTTGACGGGTACTCCGGCATCCATAAGAGACAATGAAGAAGCACAAACGGTTGCCATGCTGGAAGAACCGTTGGACTCTAAAATTTCGGAGACCAAGCGAATGGTATAGGGAAAATCCTCTCGGCAAGGTATTACGCTCAATAATGCTTTCTCTGCCAACGCGCCGTGGCCTATATCTCTGCGTGAAGGCCCTCTCATGGGCTTTATTTCTCCCACACTAAAGGGAGGAAAGATGTAATGCAGCATGAAATGTTTCGATTGTTCGCCCTCGAGCGCTTCAATATGCTGTACGTCAGAACTGGTACCCAACGTCGTTACGGCTAAAGACTGGGTTTGTCCCCGGGTAAATACTGCCGAGCCGTGAGTGCGCGGTAAAACGCGTACTTTGCACTCAATGGGTCTGATATCTTTAAGACCCCTGCCATCGGGTCTCTTTTCTTCTTCCATGATTTTTTTACGCAGGAATCCATCTTCAAGCACTTCAAAAACGCCGGCTATATCTTCCTGGGTGATTTCCGGATCTTCTTTAAGCTTCTCTTCGTGGAGCGAAGCAATAAGCTCGCGCACTGCTGCTTCCCGCTCTTCCTTATGCACTATACCGTAGATTGTTTCCAGCTTTTTGTTGATTTTATTTTTTACCGAATCGAGTAATTCCTGGTTTACAGTGGAGAGCGGATAATTTTTTTTCTCCTTGCCTATCTTTTTTTGTAACGATTTTTGCAAAGCAATTATTTCATTTATGAAAGGATGAGCAAATTTTATGATATCAAGGGCTTCCTGTTCTTTAAGCTCGTTGAAATTACCTTCCAGCATCACGATTTTCTTTTCTGTCCCTGCGACAACGAAATCAGTCCCTGACTTCTCGCGCTCTTCGTAAGTAGGATTGATTATCAACGTATTATCTATCTTTGAAACTCGCACCGCGCCTACGGGTACATCGAAAGGGATATCGGAAATAAGCAAGGCACAGCTTGCGGCATTGATAGCCAATACGTCGGGATCGTTCTGCGCATCGGAAGATAAAACCATGGCAACAATTTGAATTTCGTTAGTAAGGCCGGCAGGAAACAGGGGACGCAGGGGCCTATCGATAAGACGTGCGGATAATATTTCTGAATCTTTGGGACGGCCTTCCCGTTTAATAAAACCGCCGGGGATCTTGCCCATGGCATAGGTTCTTTCCTGATATTCTACGGTAAGCGGCAGAAACCCTTTTTCCTGGGGCTCTTTAGAGGCGCACACGGTAGCTAACACTACAGTATCGCCGTACGAAGTCACAACGCTACCGTTTGCCTGACGCGCCCAATCGCCGGTAGAAAAAGTGAAAGCACTCCTCCCTAAATTAGAAGCAGATAAGGAAACTCCCATGGTATTATTTAAGGTCTAATTCCTTTGCAACCTCTCCATAGCTCTGAGGGGCTTTTTTCTTAAGATACGTAAGAAGGCGACGACGTCTTCCTACGAGCATCAAGAGGCCGCGGCGGGAATGAAAATCCTTTTTGTGCTTCTTTAAGTGGTCGGTTAAGTAGTTTATCCTCTCGGTAAGTAGCGCCACTTGCACAGAAGCTGAACCGGTATCTTGTTGATGTTCCTTGAATTTTTCGATTAATTTTTTCTTTCGTACCTTAGTAAGCATAATGTCTAATCATACTCCTTTGCCCTATGCCTGTCAATATTGATTTTATTGATTAAGAAGGTAAGTCTACCTCTTTGGCGTAATGCCACACCAAAAATCAACGTTTTTGAGTATTTAAAAGGGCTTTTCAGTCAACTTCCAACCTCTGGAAGGCTCATTTTGAAGGCTAAAAGCTTGAGTTTATCGAAGAACAAAGTATATTATAAGGCATTTTTCTGTTTTGTAAAGCAAGAAATTTACTTTTTTATAGCCCTCCTTAAGAAGGGTAAATAGCGTAGATGACCGGCAAAAAACTCTTTTTAAAAGCTCGTTCTCTGTTCTGGATAAGCTAAAACCCTTTGAAATCATTGCATAAAACAAGCACAGTTCTTATCCTCTTATATTTTAAAGATTATGCGGGATTTAATCAATGCCGCCGGAGGGGTTGTCTACCTTTATTAGAGGTGGATGATGGGTTTTCGCCGACTTTTTTGCCTCCGGCAGCTTGCAGCGTCGGCGGTAATACCAGAAAGATACTTTAATGTAACATATATAGGTATAGCACAGCTACCGGTTTTAAGACAAAATTTGCAGTTTTTGTAAACGGTTACAGCAGAAATTGTTAAGAAAACAAAGGAGATTTTTAGAGGGGGTTATTTTAAAAGCAGCTCATCTGAATAAAAGCAGACAAAAAAGGGGTATTTTAAGAAAATGGAGAGGGATTGAGTGCTCAAAAGCGGAGTTTCGAGTCTAGAAATTTAAGCTCTGCTGTATTGAGAAAGCTGCTTAATCCTCTTAAGCATGTTAGGGTGAGTGCTTAAGAGCTCCATAAGCTTATCGCTGGTGCTTAACTTTATTCCTTTCTGCTGCAGGGTCTTTAATTCAAAAGGATCGATGCTTCCGCTTCTATCCAGATCGAGGTTAGCCAAATCGCCTATCTCCTGACGACCACGCGATACGTCATTTAAAAAAAATGCTTTTACGCCCTCAACGGCCCGTAATTCTTCTTTTGGCGCACGTGCGGCGCCGTAGACGAGTTTATACAGCGCTGAAGCAAGTGCATTGGGAGCATTACCAAGCTTGACTGAGCCTTTGTCGGCGTAATATTCGCGAATGCGCGAAGCATACAGCACTAAAAGGTTGGTGATAAAATAAAAAACAAAGGCAACCAAACCGATAAGCGCAGCATTGCCGCTGCTCTCGCGCCTGCGCGAAAAAGAACCAAAAAATGTAAGATTGTAGAAAAGCTGGTAAAGGATCAACGGTATCACCGAAAGAAAGGTAATAAAAAGGACGTCTCTGCTCTTTAAATGCGTCATCTCGTGGCCCAAGACTGCCCGTAGTTCATCGCGATTAAGCAAATCGAGGACACCCTTGGTAACGCAAATTCTGCCATCCCGTACGCTTCTGCCAAAAGCAAACGCATTAGGTACGCTGATATTGGCAACACCGATGCGCGGCATGGGGATGTTGGCTGTTCTGGATAGATTCTCAACCATTTCAAAAAGCCAGGGCGCTTCTTCCCGCTTCAGGTAGGTGACTCTCATGGACATTTCCACGATTTTTGGACCAATCAAATACTGGAATAGCGTTATCCCGCACGCAAAAAAAACATAAAAATATAGATTGGTAATGTTCATTGCGCGCATCAGCAACGTAACAAGCATAAATACAATCCCAAAAAGGATTGTCGTGAGTAACCACATTCTTAGTTTTAAGGATACCATATAACCCCCTTTGACTTATTCTTTCGCTTCGCTTTTGCTTGTGTCCTTATCGAATTCTTTAACGATCTTACGCACCTCAAGCTCGGTATGCTCGATCTTTTCACGACATACCTTAATAAGTTCTGTGGCACGCTTTACCTTCAGTGAAACTTCATCGACATCAATGCGTTCCGACTCCAGATCTCTTAAAATACTGTTAAGCTCTTCCATTGCTTCGCTATATTTTATGGGCTTCTTATTCATTTTTATATTATTCCTTTCTAAAGTGCTCCTCCTGCCTGACGCATGAGGCTTCGCTTGTTTTTCCCATTACCCTTGAATCAACGTTACCTTCATAAAGAAGGGTTTTAATAATATCACCCTCCTTAATATTGTCAATAGATTTAAGGGCCTTACCCTCTTTAAGAGTTACGGAATAGCCTCTTTTTAGAACATTCTTCGGATTAAGGATGCGCACCTTTTCCTCTAACGTATGCACTGCATGGCGGCAGTCTTTAAAAATCTTATTTATGTGCAGGCCAAGAAGCTCTGCATCGGTTACTAATCCTCGGCGTTTTGCAGCGAGAAAGCTTTTGACGATATTTTGCATATCGCTCTCGCGCGTCACAAGGTCATTGGTATGTACTTTAAAATAACGCGGCAGGAGAGCGTCGATTTTCACCGTTATAGCACTTAGATTTTTTGTGGCATCACTTAAATAATCCTGCGCTTTTTCTAAAATCTCTTCCTCAAGGTTGTTGAGCTCCTGGACAAATGCCCCCACTCTCTCAACAAGAAATTGCGCTCCTTTGGTCGGAGTCTTAACTGAGGTATGCGCCACCAAGTCGGCAATGGTGGTATTGATCTGATGCCCCAGGGCGCAGATTATGGGAAACTTTGACGTAGCAATTGCTTCTGCTATTCTTTTATTATCGAAACAGCTTAAATCGGCAGTAGAGCCTCCTCCGCGACTGATGACTATCGCGTCTAACTCTTCTTTGAGGCGTTGGTTACATTGTTCCAGCGCCGCAAGGATGCTTGTCTCAACCAATTTTCCCTGCATGTAACAATCGTGCACGGAAAGAGAAAAACCGTAGCTGCTTTTTTTCAGCTCATCAACAAAATCATGGTACGCAGCAGAATCAACCGCAGTAATAAGGTCTATGCGCAAAGGCAACTGCGGCATCGCTATTGATTTGTTTCTCTCTAAGTACCCCTTAACGCGTAATTCTTCGATTATCCGCTGCCGGCTTTGCGCCATTTTACCGAGTGTATATATCGGGTCTATATCGACAACGGTTAAGCTGAAACTTCCGGTTTTTGCGTAAAGATCGACTTTACACAAAAGTTTGACCTCAATGTCTTTTTTTAATTCAAACGCTGAATCTGCCTCTTTAATTCGCTTTACAATCTGGGGTTTTACGTTTTCAAAGATTACCGCCTTGACCTGAGCTACGAGCTCATCGAATTCCGGATGTTTCTGGACCAGATTCAGGTTAATTGCCCCCCTGTCGCGCAGATCCTGTATCTCGCCACACACCCATATGTAGTTAGGAAACTCCATGCGTATAAGGCTACGCACGGCAGTATTGAGTTCTAAAATGGTATATATTTTTTCCGTTCTTAATCCAAAAATGTTATCCATAGTTTTAAAAACTGTAAATGCTTAACTGATTATGTTATATAAGTGCGCTGGCGATTAAAAATCAGCGTAATCGTTATTTATTCTCGGCAAATTTCTGCTGAATTTTAACCGCAGAAGGGCGACTGTCAGAAGCAACCCGGCAATAGTTACCGACGATAATTCTTCCAGTAAATTCTCCAGCGAATTACCGACTACGGATTCGCTCCCCCAGGAGCCCAGAGCAAACGATACCACCACCAGAGTAATGGCCATCACGTCTTTAAAACGAGTCTTCATTAAATAATAAAGGAGCGTCATGTACGCCGGGATCAAAAAAATAAAATTGCTCATCCAGGCATTCGGATTAAAAAAAGCCATACAGATAAAAAGCAGCGAATAATCAAGCGCTCGATAAAATCTGTTTTCGGTTTTTCGCCAAAGGATCCCTCCGTATATCATACTTGCCGCAAGAACAGCGATTATCAACCCTTGCGTAAAGGTAAGAGGCAGGATTACAATCGCATAGGGGGATTCTTTGGTAAAAAAGCGCAAGCATAAGGACAAAAGCGACTGGTTTTTATAGTCGTACAACGAGCCCTTATCGAGCGAGGTATCGCTGATAAAAGGCAGCCATTTTTTCAGATACTGCGCTTCTTTTTCAAGCCCCACATGTACTGCCGGCAAAAGGCAGTACACCGCGATACATATTATTATAAGGCTTATCAAGCGTCGGTTTTTACGAAAGAGAAAAAACGGCAAGAATATGGCCGAAGTGTATTTGAGCATGACCGAGAACGCAAGCAGTGCCGCGGCAGGCACTTCCTTTTTTTTCTCAAGTAACCACAAACCTACTACAACCAATGCAAACATCACGATAGTCACCTGGCCCTGGTGCAGCACCTGCAAAAGAAAGCGTGAGGTAAAAAGGCCGCAAAGCGCATAGAGCACCATGCGCTTGCCAAAAGAAAGGCTATTCCCTGTAATCAGTTTTCTGGAAAAAACAAAAATGACGAGCATCGCAATAAAATTAAGCGTAAAGAAAATAAGACTGGCGGTTTTTATCGAAAAAAATCCCAAGGGAGCAGTTACAAATGCAAAGGCTGGGGAATACTTAAAAGGAGTTATGGCTTCATCCGGACGGCTATAAATATCTTCCTGAGCGATGAATCTTTGCGCGGTAGCATGGTAAACGCGAAAGTCAGAAAAATTTCTTTTCGGGGCACGGCGGGTATAGTTTGAGAGCAATCCGCAGAACATCCCCGTGAGAAGAAAAACAACGATAAAGATGCGGACGTTACGCGTATTGATCTTCATCCAATCAACTCTCGCTCTCCTTTGCTTTTAATTCGCGGTATTTGGCGTAACTTACTATTTGGTACAAAGACGCAAAATAGGCGACCATAAAACCGATAAAACCGTCGCGAAAACCCTGTTTCACAAAAAACCCCCTGATAAATCTATCGAACGTACGCCATAAAGCATGAAAGCAATTCATTTTATACGCTGCTTTCTCGGGATTCTGGAGAGAAAGCTTATGCCACTTTATCGCTTCAAGCGTTGTCTGACTATTAAGTTTTTTCAAGAAATCCTGCCAATCCCTGTAGGTAAGATGGATCAAATCAAACTTTAAGTGGCCGCATTCGCCTTC
>JAQUOR010000046.1 GCA_028717025.1 Candidatus Omnitrophota bacterium
CTTTTGGTATCCGTATGACTGCCTGTAGAATCCATATCAATCTCACCGATCACAAAAACTCCACCCGGCTTAAGGAGTTTATATATTTTCTTTAACGCCTTAAGCTTATCCTTCAAATGATGCAAAACAACGGAAGATACCGCCGCATCAAATGTGTTGTTCTTGAAATTAAGCGAATCAATATCCATTAACCTGCAGTCAATTCTCTGGTTCAGGCCTAACTTTTTGATTTTGTCTTTAAATATTGCAAGCATCACCTCGGAAATATCAATGCCAGTAATGGAGCAGTCGGCTTTTTGCAGTAATTTCAGGCTAAGTAGTCCCGTACCGCAACCGATATCCAGCACCTTGGCGCGATCCTTAATCCGGCAATTCGTTACAACCAGATCCAACAATTCACGATGGAAGCTAATGCTCCCTAAAGTCTGGTCATATTTATTTGACCAGCGGTTAAACCATTTTCGCGTGGCAGCTTTGTATTGTCTCTTGCAAACGATATTCTTCATGACTATCCTTTTCAAAAAGTTACGACCTTATCGCTTTCTTTCACTATTTCATACATATCTTTCATGGTGTTGATGGGGCACATCTCAGAGCCCTCTTGATTGCGTGATTTAATGCATGTGCCACAAGCGAGTATCTTACCACCTGATTTAAGTAATTTATCTGCCTGCTCAACCGTATTAAACTTATCGGTGCTTATTTTTTGATATTCAACACCTTTACCGGTCACCTCATCCTTCTGCCCAAGGCAAAAATTGGCGTAGCGCAAAGCGTTCCAGCAAGTTTCCGCATCATTACTTGAAATAATCACTCCTATCTTCATATTGCTGCCTCCATTAATGGCAGCCGTGCTGCGCGCAGGCGTTTTGTACGGTTATTTCTTCAAGTCCACCTTTGGTGAATTGGCTGACGATATCAGCAACCGTTCCCGGGATAGCACGATAAGCCTTGATTCCACCCTGATTAAGCCCCTGTACTGCTCGAGCGCCCATTCCGCCGGTAACCACGGCATCAATTTTTTTACCCATCAACGCCTGCATTGGCTGGCACATACCGTGCACATGGTGTTGGTTAGCATTGTCGATAATCTCAATGGAGTCTTTCTCCGTATCAACGATGGTAAAATACGGCGCGCTGCCGAAATGGCCATAGACCTTAGCGTTTAACCCTTCTTTGTCTTCTGTCGGAATACATATTTTCATTTTAACTCTCCTTTCTTATTTACTCTACCTTTTTTACTACTCCCCCTTCTATCTTAAGCGCCTTAGCGTTTAATAAGACGTCTGCTATTTTCTTATGCGCTGAATTAATTATGTTGCCGAACGTCTGCCTTGAGATATTCATTTGCCTGGCAGCATCTTCCTGGTAAAGGCCATCAAAATCCGCGAGCCTAACAGCCTCTAGTTCGTCCAGGGTAAGATTTATCTCTTCCAGCATATCTACCGGAATGCCCCGGGGCTTAAAATAATTGGTATCCGGGCTACATCTTATCCTTCTGCATCTACACGGTCTTGGCATAAACTCCCTATTTAGTTATTGGCATATGCCAATAATATAGAATAAAAAATACCGCTTGTCAATAATATAATTAACAAGCGGCGAATATTACTTATGCCTGTATTTTATTACTCTGACTTTCTCTAAGGTAATTAACCCTTCCTGCACCGTTTCATCCAGGAAAGGTAAAAGCTTGTTCAGATTCTCTTCAGTATCCACAAGCTCGATAACTACCGGCAGGTCTTCTGAAAGTCGTAAAAGTTTTGCTGTATGCATCCGGCTGTCAGCCCCAAAACCCATAATACCGCGTATTACCGTTGCTCCGGCAAGGTTCATCTCTCTTGCTTTAAGAACAATCTGTTCATAAAGAGCTTTCCCTTCATAGCTGTCGGATTCGCCGATAAATATTCGTAAAAGCATTCCTGCTTCGGGTAATTTCATTATAGCACCCTCCTCTATTTGTATAAATTAAGTAACGTTTTGGAAATAAAGTATCCTGCAAATACGGCGGCGATGCTTAATATAAATGATAGAAACACATTCATAAGAGCAATCCGATATTCGCCGTCTCTCATTAAATTAAAGGTTTCAAGGCTAAAAGTGGAAAATGTCGTATAGCCACCCAGTATACCGATAAAAATGAAAAGCCTGGTATTTGGTGAAACAGCAAACCGATCAACGATACCCCACATAAAGCCAATCGCTAAAGAGCCTGTTACATTTACAACCAGCGTGCTTATTGGAAAGACTCCGCTTGAGAACCGGTAATCAAGCCCGCCGACAAGATAGCGCAGCAACGTCCCAATCGCGCCACCTAAACTTATAACAAAAAACCTCAACATAAACCAATACCTCCTTTTGTTAAGTAGGAGTTATCAGCCCTGTTGAGGCGGTTAATGGCGAACCCCATCGCCTTTTATCGCTTACACTATATCATAACGCCTTGCCAAAACAAGAAAAATCGCGGGTTAGTTTAATGCTATTTTTGCAAAACCTCTCTAGTTTATGGCTTAATTTTAGGCATATTTTCTAGTTTATGGCATATTTCAAGCAGCCAATATCCGCCAATTTCGCAAATAGGCATAAACTAACGAGCAAAAACTAAGAGATAGCTTGGCCTATTTTGGAGATTATATCGGAGCTTTTAATGGCTCTATCCGACGAGAAAATCAGAATGGCGTAATTATGGATAACAGGCTGGAAGTTAATGCCCTAACTCTTTGACACCTCGAGACATAAAAAATGCCATGATCATTTTTATCAATCATGGCATTTCGCCTCTCTCTTTGGATTGAGAGAGTTTAATTACTGGGGTACCTCTCGTATGAGCCGAGGGACAACCTCTATTAATTTATAAGATCAATTATAGGTCGAATACCTTGATATATCAAAAATATTATCGCTTTAGAGAGGTAGTTCCTCGCTATTTTGTCTGTTTTGTCCGGCTCAAAACACCGGACATTCTCTATATTGGTTGAGAGCTATAAGCTGCTTTCTTTAAGATTCTGCCCGTCAATATGATCCCTATAACAGCTGAAGATATATCGGTTAACAGCCTTCCCCAAAATATCCCGGAGATGCCGAACAATTTTGCGCCGAAATACGCTAGGGGTATCATCAAAATAATCACGCGTATCGCAGTTAAGGTAGCGGACAAAACCGGTTGGTGGATGCCGGTCAGATAAAACGTAGCATAACGATGCACTTCCAGGAAACCATAACCGAAACAAGTAATGTAAATATATTTTACCAGGATATTGATAACATCTGGATCGGAGGAAAACAGGCTGCCCAGAGGCCGGGCCATAATCAAGAAAACTATCGCGACGATAAAACCAAAACCAAGCGCGAACAACATGGTCCCCTTACGTACGGCCCTGATCCGGTCGAAGCGCTTGGCCCCGTAATTCTGAGCCACGAACGGGACCAATGACATCCCTACTGTCATAGGAATCATAAATGCAAACATCTCGATACGGCTGGCAACACCGACCGCGGCAACCGCGGATTCGCCAAAACCAGCGACTATCTTAATGACGATCGCGGCGGATAAGGGAGTCAGAATAGAACTTAACGTGGCAGGAATACCTATACGCATGATCCTGCGCCAGGAGACAGCAATACGATGAAACGAATGAGAAGCAAAAAGAATTAAATGGTATTTTTTATGGATAATGTGGAATGCCGCGATCAATACGAGCGCTTCGGAAATAACGGTGGCTAACGCCGCTCCCTGGATTCCCATCTTGGGGAATCCCCACAACCCGAATATCATCATAGGATCTAAGATAAAATTCAGCACCGTACCCGCGACCATAAGTAAACTGACCGCCTTCGTATGGCCCGCACCAATAATGATATCGGCAAACAGCATATACAAAACCCTGAAAAGCAATCCGTAATACCAGATCGCCATATACTGCTGTGTCAAAACAAGCACCTCTCCAGTCGCGCCCAGGCGTATAAAAAGAGGTTTGATCGTTAAAAGCCCGGCTGCCATGAGACACAAGGCTATACTTGAAGACAAAAAAACCGCGTGCGTTGTAATTCGCGCGGCGGTCTTCTGTTTCCCTCTGCCTAAAGCATGCGCCACCACTGTCATGGTCCCCGTTCCCAATCCGCGCATAATAAACCCCAGGAGCATGACAACCGGGAATGTGAACGACATTGCCGCCAAGGCGTTGGTACCTAACCGCGACACAAACCAGGTATCGACCAGATTATATGCATTCATGGCAAATGTCCCCGCCAACATCGGAACAGCCATGCGCATCATCGTAGGGAAAACCTTATCTTTAACTAAAAGCGCCATACGTCATTTCTCGGGGTCGTTTTCGGGCGTTTAAAAAATCGCGCTGATGCTGTTCAAGAATCAGCGCGATGATCGCGAACACTCTCTTGCAGAGAGAATTATAATTGGGGTCCCTCTCGTATTTCACGAGGGGAAATCTCTCCGTATTCGCTGATATGTATTATAAGTTCGAATAAACCTAATTACCAATAAATTCCAGTTTTAGAGATGCAATTCCTCGTTATTTTTTCCGTTTTGTCCGGTCATTGATAATAAATTGCATTCTAGGGATTGATTTTGCTAGCTTGAGGATATACGATCTTCCCTTTACGTATACGCAAAAATGATGTCAACTTGTGAAGTTTAGCAGTTTTTAAGCTCATAATGTCAAAAATTTTCCAATGATCTTTGGTAAGAACATCTGCGATCAACGAACGATGGCATCTCCACGGCACAGCCTCAGCGCACATGATAGCAGTTCTCTTTTTCTTGCCGATACTTTTTAACTTCTCTATTGCTTTATTAAATTCTTTCGTGTTCATATAATCAGCAAAACCTCGGAAAGAAAGATTCTCCCATCCAAGATTCTGAGAATCCGCTTTTGCATGACGCAGTCCTCCGAGTTTCTTCATATGCCGATAATCTATCTTTGTATTTCGTAGGGTTTTAGCCAAATCTGCTTTGTTGAATTGTGGATTATGGCGGGATTTGGGAATGGTACGAACATCTACCACTTGCTTGATTGCATACGCTTTAAGCAAATCAATAAACTGTTTAATAGTCCTATTCGAATGACCGATACTATAAAGTTTATAAACAGCCATGATTAATTTTATCGCGCACTATACCTGATTAAATTTTTTATCTATTTCTTCGGCTAACCGTTCATATTTATGATGCGTGTCAGGGCCGATTTCTTCTTCAACCTTTTTAAACTTAATCCCTAGTTCTTCCTGATCTTTGTCGTTCAAGATCTTATTTGTCATAGGAAAGAGGAGATAATCTTCTTTCCAAATATGGTTGGGATAAAGATTCGCTAATCCCTGTAACTGTTTTAGAAGCGATTCTTTAGCTGATTTGGATTTCTTTTCATAGGATACAGTTGCTTCCGCTAAACCTTTTACTAGTTTTCTGCCCATTTCATGCTCATACGTAAGGGCAGATATGGGGCAACCTTGCATCGGAACGCCCTTTTCACCTAGTAAAGGGAATAATTCTTTTTCCTCTTTCCCGTGATGACATTTGTCCCCAAAGACACGCATAAACTCAGCAATATTTTGCAAGCCCTCAATGTTAACATCTTTGCCCATTTCCAATTTCTTTATCAAAATGGACATCGCCTTTACGACTTTTTCAATTACACGATGTTCTTCTTCCAAAATATCTGTCGGTTTCTTCTCTGTCATATTTTTCCCCTACTAAATGAATTAATATACCCAAGGAATAAATTTCCTGGTTACTCGCTTTTTATAGTCAGCGTATTCTGGGTACGTCTTTTTAAGCCATTTCTCTTCAGCCCTTGATTTGGCATCAAAGAAAACAAAAAGCGCCAACGTCAATAATAATCTTACGGAATCGTTTAAGCACAAGCTTATTATACTGCTCTATTCCAAAATAAAAACAAAAACCCTCTGCAACAGACTATCACAGAGGGTTAAGAAAACAACCGGAGCCCAGACGGGGGTCGAAGAAAGATGAGCTAGAGAAAAACGCCCATACCTTGCCATAACGGACTGGCAAGTATCGGCCTCTGCCGTAGAAATATTGCACAAAAGAAAGATCCTCCGGATACAGTTAAATAAAAAAGCCCTAATCATTTACTATGATTAAGGCTTTAATCCTCTCTAGACGAAAAAGACTGGGGTCCCTCACCTATTTCATGAGGGGAAACCTCTCTGTATTTACAGGTATATATTATAGCTGATTTATATAGGCTTTAACAAGAAAAAACAGCGAAAAAGCCATTTCCTCGCTAAATATGTCCTTTTTATCAGGTTTATTTTGGCTTGAATTGACATAACTCTTTGATAAATTATCAGATACGTTTGTCCGCCTCTCTTTGTCCGGACATTTGGCTGATTTTATCTTTTACTTTTAATACGGCGCTAAGACGCAAGCAGAAAGCTGGTTATTTTCGCTTTCACGGCCTAAAAAGAAAATTTTTAAATTGCCACACATCTTTTTCGTCAAGTTGCGCTTCCGGGTTATCTTTAAAAAAGACCTGATAGTTAGCTACCGGCGTCCAGTTGATTGGTTGCGATAAAAATTTTCCCAAATACGGTTTTGCCATAAAAAGAACTTCTTTGTAGGGAAGATCCTCCGGATAGCATAATCCTTTATTTGGGTTGTTTATCATCCATTTAATCGCAGAAACCACTCCTATAGCGACTTGTATTGTGGTAGCATTTTGATGCGCCACCAAGCTGCGCGATTCTTCAATATCCATGACGCTGCCTGTCCACCAGGAATTATAAGAATAGCCCATGATAAGAGCGCCCAAAATGTCGGCTCCCATGGTGATTTCATCATTCATTATCCTTTTTTTCACTGGCAATTCGTAACCGCGGCAACGCAAATCATGCAGCGAAGACATAACCTCATTTGCCGGTAGATACACATAATGAACCGTTGGCCGGTAGATTACTTCCTTGCCCTTCTGAACTGTCAGCATTTTTGAAATGCCGTACGCTTCACCATGCGTTATGATCATCCCTACGAATTCTTGATCAGGAACCCAGGAACGCGCTAATGTATTTATTCCCATCTGCGGAAGAATAATCTGGTTCTTCGGTCCATGAACTGGCCTGGTTGCAAATTTGGGAAGCTCATTTTCGTGGGTTCCCCATCCTATTTCCACAGGAGCGATAGATTCTTCCACTATGCCTTCGATGCTCCAAACATTCACGAATTCATCAAAAACTTTTGTTCTGTTCGATACCTGCGTATCGCGTTCGCTGCTATGGATTACCTTAACTCCTATCTCCATGGCCAGACGCGCGAATTCCTCATTTTTAATCAAACGCTCCAAAGTTTTGGCTTTTCTTAGGCTGACCTTTTTTTGCCGAATGATTTTTTCGGCTATATCAACTAATCCCTGTTTAACAAAATGCGAGATAAGCCCGGGATTGGCGCCGTGATCAACAACAGCCGTAGTTGAGTTCCATTCTTTTGAAACCTCACTTAACATTACATACCGATGGTATAGGGATTTTTCTAAAGATGTCTTAGTGTGGATATCGGAATAAGGATCCCATTCCTCGATGGAAGCATTCACATATAATACTTTGTTGTTATGCGCCCATTGTAAAATATCGATACAATCGATATTCCAGGCAAGATCAATGATCAAGCTTCCGGCTCCAACATATTTAAAAAGGACTCGAGTAATATTCTGAGGAGTAATTCTTTCCTGATAAAATCGCACTCCCTTTTGCATCCAGGCCGTAAGTTCGTTTTTCTTATCAAGAAAATCAATTATAGTTATGTTTTTATACGGGATCTTAATGTGCCTTAAAAGGATCGGCAACACGCTTTTAGCTACCGCGCCGTACCCAATGATCAATATTTTGTTCGTAAAAACCATAATTGCTGTTATTAAAAAATCTCGACAATTGCGATGTTTTAAATAGTTTTAAAAAATGTCCCCAATAACAAATTTGCCGTGCCAAAATAAATTATGATGCCTACAATATCAATTATAGTAGTAAGTAAAGGGCCGCTCATCAATGCGGGATCTAATCTGATCTTTTTTAATACAATGGGAAGGCCGGCTCCAATCACTGACGAAATGACGACGGTCAACCCCATGGAAAGCCCCACAGAAAGGCTCAAATGCCAGTTGTATTCCTGAAAAAATACCCTCAATACGCACGCTAAGGCTAAAATTACCCCCAGCAGAGCCCCCAGCATTGATTCCCTTAAAATTAATTTTAAAAAATCGTTTATTTTTATCTCCCCTACCGTTAAACTCCTGATCACTATCGTTGCGGATTGAGTACCTGCGTTACCCGCCGTATTGATAAGCATGGGAAGAAAAAAGCTTAACGCGATCCATTTTTGCATAGTCAACTGGAATGTCTGGAGAATAAATCCCGAAACCGAACCCAAAATTACCAATAAAATAAGCCAAAAACTCCTTTTCCAGAGAATGTTCAATATATTAGCCTCAAGATAAGGTTCCTGCATAGGAACGACTGCGGCAATTTTCTGAAAATCTTCCGTAGCCTCCTCATCAACAATATCTACCAAATCATCAAATGTTATAATGCCTAACAGCTTCTCGTTATTATCAGTAACCGGCAGGGCCAATAGGTCATATTTCTTAAAAATAGCTAAAGCATCTTCTTGATCGCAGTATGCGTTTATCTTGCTTACGTCTTTATACATGATATCTTTTATCAACGTACCTGCATTAGATAAGACCATTTTTTTAAGCGATACTACGCCTATCAATTTTCTTTCGGAATTCAAGACATAGGAGTGATAGACTGTTTCTTTTTTTAAACCTATTTGTTTTACATGCTCAAGGGCAGCCTCAACGGTCATATCTTCGTAAAGCTGCACAAAGTCAGGAGTCATGAGTCGCCCGACTGACTTCTCGGGATAGTTAAGGATCTGCCGGGTTATTTCTCTTTCTTCATAATAAAGATACGTCATAAATTTTTTAACCAGTTCCGCGGGCATTTCTTCAAATAATCCGGTCCTGTCATCAACCGACATTTCGTTTAAAATTCTCCTGATTTCAACGGAAGTCAGGTTCTCAAGTATTTTTTCCTGTTCTTCTGATGCGAAATTCATGAAGACTTCTACTGCGGTTTCCTGAGGGATCATTCGGAATACGATCATCTTCCAGGAAGAACTAAAAAGGTGGGAAATAAAATGCGCTATATCTTCCGGGCGTTGAGGAATAATCTCTTTTAGCTCGGAAAGTTTTCTTTGAGCTATGAGCTCTTCCGCTTTTTTAATGATTTGTTCATCCATCTATCTCTTTCTGCTTAAAGTTCGCCTCAGGCTGATATAATATTTTTTTAATTTTAAGTTTCCTTATCCCCGCCGGGACCCTCCATTCGATAATGTCTTCTACCTTATAGCCCAATATTGCGGTGCCGATAGGAGCTAGAACAGAGATCTTGCAGCGCTCAATGTCCGCTTCTCCGGGATAAACTAACTGATAAAACTCGTCTCTTCCGGTGTCCATATCCCTGAGGTAAACCTTTGAGTTCATGGTAACGACATCCGGCGGAATATTATTAGAATCCACTATGTTTGCTCTTTTTAATTCGGCTTCAAGCTCTTCGACGCGCGCCCAATCCGCGTCATCTATTGAATTCTTTATTCTCCTTGCCTCCTTTATTAATCCCGTATTCGGCGAGCTGGAACTGCGCTCCACCTCCTCCAAAGACCGCTCCCCCATTGCCCGGTTGAATCTCATATTTTTGATTATTTCCGCGAGGCGCTCGAAGTCCGGTCTTGTGATGTAAATTTTTTTGTCTTTCATTTTAATCCCCCTAGTTTTTGCTTAGAAACATATATGCTTATCTTCCTCACATAACAGGATCTAAACGGGCCACGGTCCTTACGTCCCCTATAGTGTAAAAAGCGCCCGGGTCAAACTTTTTTATTATGTCCAAAGCTCTATTTATTAATTTGCGCCGCACAATGACAAAGACGATCTTTACGGGACCGGATGCGCCCTGCGCGTTAATCGCGGTTGCGCCGTATCCGTTAACGTGGAAATCTTTCAATAACGCGGCGGTGTCTTTGTCTGTTATGAATTGGATGGCTAAATTTCCTATAGCTATCCTTTTTTCTATGGTAATACCCACAAAAGTCCCCATACTGAAACCGGCCGCAAACGCAAGATAGTTTATAGGGTTGTTTAAGTTCTGCATTATCTGGGTAACAC
>JAQUOR010000047.1 GCA_028717025.1 Candidatus Omnitrophota bacterium
ACGATTTCTATTTTCTTTGCGTCAAACGCCCGCACCAAGGGCCCGTAAAGAAGCGCTGCGGCTCCGTAAGGAATCATATAGAGCCAGATGATTCTGCCGGTAATAAACTGCGGCAGTCCGAAGTCGCTTGAAATCGAAGGAATCAACGCCGCGCTGGCGGCAACGTTAAATGAAAGTATCGCGCCTTCAAGGCAGAGAATTATAAAAGTTAGCTTCTTCATTATTATTCTGCTACAAGCTACAGGCTTAAAAAAAATTTTATCTTACAGCGTGCGGCTTGAAGCCTGAAGCAATTATTATTTATTAGCTTCTTTCTCTATAACGTCCTTAAAAATCTTCAGATTATCTTTAGAATGCTTGTTGATAAAACCTTCTACCTGGCTATCGTTAAATTTTGCCTTTTCATCCATCTCAAAATGCTGGATCCAGACAAGCTCAATACCGTTTGGACGCGGGGTATAGAGCCAGATGATTTTCATGAACTTAAAAGGGAATTTCGGCTCCTCTCTCTCTGCATACGCAAGATTTTTGTCTTTGAACAATAACCGCCACGACTGCCAGGAGCGGCCCTCGTCGTCGGTAAGTTTAAAGGTTATTTTATTACCCTCTTTTTTTACCACTTCTGATTTTTTATATTCGCCTCCGAATAATTCTGTCCAGCGGGTGATATCGTTTGAGATGTCGAATATCGTATCGTATGGCGCATTTATTACGATTGAATTTACCGTATGGCCCATATTTACCTCCTTTCAAACGCAGATTATCGCAGGATTGCGCACAAATAGTCGCAGATGATTTATCTGCGTATATCTGCGTTGGATTTGCGTGTATCTGCGTTAAGTATTTAAAATAGCAACAACCCGTGCCCATGCTGCTCCGGTTTGTTTTATTTTCACCGGGAAGCAGTTGATCTTAAAACCAAAATCGGGCAATTTTTCCAAATGCGTTAAGCGTTCTATGTGGATGAACTCTCGAATGCGCCCGTAAAAATGCGTTGGGTATAATTTTTTCGGGTCCCTGGTCTCCATGAATTCTTTAAGCATAAAGCGGTAGGGCCTGTCAATGCCCATGGTATCTACCCCGAAGATCTTAATGCCCTTATCCAAAAGATAATCTATTGTGGAGGTGTCTATGCCGGGATAATCGCTAAAATATTTTGGCCCGCCAAACAATTTATCGGCGCCTGTGCGCAAAAGAACAATATCGAAAGGTTTTAAGGTATATTTTATTTTCTTTAAGGCTGCCTCAATGTCGGATGCAGCAATTACTTCATTGGGCTTTTTATGTGTCATATCAAGCTTTACGCCATCCTGATAGCACCACTCCAAAGGAATTTCTTCCGCGGTTTTTGAGGAACGACCCTCTGACTTTGAGCCATAATGAAACGAATAATCAAGGTGTGTTCCGATATGCACCGGAGAATGTACCACTTCCAGAGAAAGGAACTCTTCGTCAGGCAGGTCTTCTTTTTTTACAATGCGCAAACCCAGAAGATGCTGGAGTTTTCCTTTAAGGGTTTTACTCATAAGCACGCGGTTAAATTTTTCAACGCCTGCCTTATGTGACACCCGTTCAATTTCCACGTGATGAACTTCAAAAGCTTTATCGTCAATGGGTAAACTTAAGTCAATAATTTGCATATTTAAATGAGCTATCAGTCATCAGCTTTCAGTCTTCAGCTTCTTAAAATTCTAAGCTGATAGCTGACAGCTGAGAGCTATTTATTTCTTTTTCTCAATCAACTGCGTAATTTCCAGGGGTGTCGAAAATTTAGTGATCTCGCTGTTTTCGATTTTAACAGCAAAGCGCTTGCCTAAGGCCACACAGAGCTCAACCATCTCTGTTGAGTCAACGCCTACGGAGTCGTAGAGCTTTGCATTATCTGTCAACTCTGCCGCTTCCACATCAAGGATGTCTGCGATTGCGTTTATAACGTCTTCTTTTAGAGCCATTTAGGACCTCCATATTTTTAGAAGCGGATTCACGCGGATAAACGCCGAAAAATTCCCGCGGCGTTCCGCTTCTACTTTTCAATAGCTAAAACTACATTGATACCGCCTCTACCGCGTGCGAGCAGCAATGCTTTGTTTATTTTTTTCTCCCTGGGTACATTGGGCGTATAATCCAGGTCACAATACGGATCAGCCATCTGGTAATTAATCGTAGGTAAAACCAGGTTGTTGTTCATTGAGAATAAAGTAACGATTAAATCGAGCGCGGTTTGCGCGCCCAGGAGATTACCATACATACTTTTTGGCGCGCTTAAAGATATATTTTTAAGCTCTTTGCCGAAAACATTCTTCAAGGCTTGGGTTTCGAGATAGTCTCCCATAACCGTCGCTTCGGCATCCAGGCAAATATAATCGACTTCTTTCTTGGACCAGCCCGCATCCTTTAAACACTCCTCTATCGCATATTCAAACATCTCGGATGATGGGCTATAGCGCGAATAATGGTAACCATCTGAAGAAAAACCTACACCCTTTAAAAATCCGTAAATGTGAGCGCCTCTCTTTTTGGCGTGCGCCTCTGCTTCTACGTTCACAATCCCTGAACCTTCGCCAAGCACAAAGCCGTCACGATATAAATCATAAGGTTTATACGCTTTCTTGGGATTAAGATTGTTTTTGGATAATTGTCCGCAGGAATTGGAGCTTAACAAAGCATAGGGCGTAATCGGCGCCTCCATGCCTCCGGCTAAAATATAATCGTTTTTCCCGTCATTGATATTTTTTGCCGCATACCAGAGCGCGAGAGCCGAGGAAGCTTTATCTGCGACGATGGTTTTGCTGTATCCCTTAAAACCATAGTAAATGGTAATCTGACCCTGAGGGGCTGCGGGAAACCAGGCAGAGGCCATATACGGAGAGACGCCTTCTCTACCTTCGATGTACATATCGCGCAATTCTGTCTCTGCAAAAAGCCAGCCTCCGATGGCGTTACCCATAAAAACACCTACGCGTTTTTTATCGACTTTGCTTAAATCTATCTTTGCATCCTGCAACGCCTGTTCGCTGGCAACGAGGGCCATGTGCGAAAAAACGTCTATTTTTTTTACTAAGCGGCTGGATAAATGCGAATAATGGTCCAGCTCATGGACCTGGCCGGCGATACGGGAAGGGTAAAGCGATGCATCAAAACGGGTGATCTCATCAACGTACGAATCTCCTCTTTTTAAATTAGCCCAGAAGGTTTCTTTTTTTAAACCTGCCGGCGAAACTACTCCGATACCGGTAATCGCGACTCTTTCTTTCATGTTTACCTCTTTTATTTATATTTCTTAAATATAATCGATGAATGTATTCCCGAAAATCCACTGCTTGTTTTCAATATATAATGAGGCATGTACTCGCGCTTTACATTAGGGATATAATCCAAATCGCATTTCGGATCAGGCTCTTCCTGATTTATCGTAGGCGGTAAAATGCCTTTTTCAAAAATCATCGCGCACAAAACGCTCTCAACGGCATTTGCCGCTGCCAGAGGGTGCCCGATCATCGATTTAACCGAACTGATAGGAAGTTTATAGGCGTAATCGCCGAATACTGCCTTATAGGCGTTGGTTTCAAATACGTCATTCTGGCGGGTCGATGAACCATGGGTGTTGATGTAGTCGATATCTTCGTTCTTTATTCCGGCATCGCTAATGGCATCTTTAATGCAACGCTCCATGGCTTCTCCGTCTTCCGGCAGGTCTGTCATGTGAAACGCATTGCAGCTTGTGCCGTAGCCCACAATCTCACCGTAAATGTGCGCGCCGCGTTTCCTGGCGTGTTCAAGTTCTTCCAATACCAAAACTCCCGCGCCTTCGGAAATGACAAAACCGTTTCTTTTATTATCAAAGGGACGGCTGGCTTTATGCGGCTCATCGTTATTTTTCGCAAGTACGTTGACTACGTCAAACGCTCCAAAGGTTATCGGGCAGACCGGAGCTTCGGTGCCTCCGGCAAGAATCATATCCTGCTTTCCTTCACGGATAAGTTCAAAGGAGAAACCAAGCGAATCCGTCGCGGCGGTACAGCCGGTTGAAACCGTGCAGTTAAGCCCTTGCGTACCATAGAGCGCACCTATCTCGGCGCTGGGAGTATTAAACATCGCCGCATCATACAGATAAGGTCTGCCCTTGCGCGGGTCAATGGGTTTTTTACCCCATTCAGTGACCAGCAAAAATTCCTCTTCCATAAACCGCGTACCACAAATGGCGTTCGCCAGGATAACCCCGCAGCGCTTACGGTCTATTTTCTTAAAATCGATTTTTGCATCTTCGACTGCCTGCTTTGCGCTGGCTATGCCGAATTGAACATACCTGTCCATGCGTATATGGTCTTTTATCCCGAAGTTGAGCGGGTCAAATCCCAAGTCCTGTGAGGCAATTTTTGAGACAAACAAGCTTACGTCAAAATTCTCTACCCTTTCAACAAAAGGCTTCCCTGCGATAAGATTATTATAAAACGTATTCTTATCCTCGCCGGCTGCGCTGATTACTCCTATGCCCGTTATTACTACTCGTTTCATTGTACTCCTTATATATAGAAGCGGATTCACGCTGATAGCTACGCGGATTTACGCTGAAAATTCTCCGCGTTGCTCCGCGTTTTAATCCGCGGCGTTCTACTTCTATTTTTTTCTACTTACCTTAAACACGATATTTCCTCCGTCCGGGCAGGTTACCGTATTGATTCCGTCCGGATCATCCATAAAGAAAAATTTTGCTCCAAAATTAAGCGCAAAAAGCGCCGGAAACGCACAGTGATATGCTGCGCCGCAAAAACCCTCCGGGCATTTTAAACCTTTCACTTCGAAAGTATCACCAAGTTTATATTGATAGGCGCATTTCCCCTTTGCCTGGACCACTTCTAAAACCATGTCTTTAGGATTGGGTCCTTTATGGTCAGGGTCTTTTTCTATTGTTTCAATTTTTCCTTCTTTATCGAAAATCTCCGCCTTAAATTCTAATTTTCCGCCGTCCGGGCAGGTCACTAAAAGCGTTCGCTGGTTATCCCTGAAGGGAAATTTTGCGCCGAAGCTTAAGGCGTAGATGACCGGGAACAGCGCGTGCGCCAGCCCCAGACAAAAGTGCTTGGGCGCATGAGTAAAATCTTCCATGATTATTTCATCGCCGACTTTATACCCATGGTAACAATCGCCTTCCATTTTAACGACAGTCAGCTTAAGGCGCGGAAAGGGAGTATTGACTCTTTCCTCATCATTCAAAAAGCCTGCTTGAGGGATTAAATTTTTTGTTTTAGCGAGGAAATCTTCTATGCGTAAAAACTTTTTATCTTTCTCGACTTTATGCACAAGCTCCACTAATTTTTTATTAAGCGGAGTATGATACGAACATTGCTTGCCGAGCGCAACGAAAGCGCCGTTTATATAATCGATCTCCGAGGGTCTGTCCCGTTTAATACTCTGTAATATCGAGCCATACAGCGGCTCGGCGCTTAATTTTCCCATGATACCGGAAAATACTTTTGACGCCTCTTCAACAGGCATCGAGGCTAAGCCTGTAACACGCTCGAGCGGAAAACCCGGCAAAGAGACCAATTGTATCCCTGCTTTTTTAATCAAGCCTAACGCCTCCTGCCAAATGCCGACGCTCACCTGGCAAACATCAAGGTCCCTGAAGCATTCCTGCATGCTTTTGCCGACAATGGCGGGGATACAATTGTTGGCATTTATAAAAACTTTAAGCCATTTCATTCCTGCGATGTTGCCGGCAACTTCGACTTCGAAACCTTTACCTAAGGCCTTGGCGACCGCTTCAACCATTGCATCATTCGGACCGTAAGGTTTACCGATTACCCATTTTCCTTCAAAGTTATGCACAAGCTCCCCGGGTTTTAAATAGGTCACCCCGAACATGACGATGCTGGAAATAATATTTTCTTTTTTTACGTATTGAGAAACTATCGTATCAGCCTCTATGCCGTTTTGCGTGGTAAGTACCATCGCGTCGCCGAAATATTTAAGGTTATCGCGTATAGCTGCTTCTATATCCTGGGTCTTTACTGCAAGAATAATCAGATCGGCTTTTTTCTCAAGCTTTTCGGCAATATCAATTTTAATGTTAGATCTTGCGCGTACTCCGGTAATGGTTAAGCCATTGGCTTTTATCGCCTGTACGGAATCAGCGTGGCCGATAAGCGTAACATCCCCGTTTTTCCCTTTAAGGTAACCGGCAACCAATCCTCCTATCGCTCCTGAACCGATAACTGCTATTTTCATATTTTAAATATTTTATAAACGCAGATTATCGCAGATTCCACACAGATAGTCGCAGATTTATCTGCGTATATCTGCGTTGGATGTGCGTGTATCTGCGTTACTAAAGATTGTATTTCTCATATTCAATATTGAGTTTCGTAAATAACCGTTCCATCATGTCTTTAAAGGCCGGGGGTATTTCTTTAAAAAAAGCCTCAATAAGCTCTTTTTCCTCAACGCTGGCTAAACCCTTGGCCTTGGCAAGTTCTTGCGCTGATTCCTTTACCAGCGTTTGCGCGATGCTGCGATGAAACTGAGGAAGGTTGGTAATAACTTTATCGAATATCTCTTTTGCTTTTGCGCTCCATGTAATTTCGGACATGTTGACCCCTTTTATTTGCTACAGGCTACAGGATTCAGGCTGCAGGATTCTATTCTCTCATAATCAGAAGCTTGTAGCTTGCAGCCTGCGGCTTGTAGCTTAAATTATTCTATAATCCCAAAAACAGCTTTCGTCATCTTCTCTTCTGCTTCAAATAATCTAAAATCAGCAAAGCCCATTTCTCCGGTAATCAGATTATCGGACACCACCAGAACCGCGGCTACTTTTTTCTTGTAAATATTAGCGACCGTCACGAAAGGACTGGTCACCATATCAACACAAATAGCACCCTTTCCTATGTAAGGGTTAACGATTTCTTTTGTTTCCCTGAACATGGCATCAGTGGTCCAGCAGGCACCTTGATATACTGTTCCTTCTTTCTTGAAAATATCATTAAGTCCCTTGGTTAAGTCCTTATCAACCTGAGGAACAAAGTTATCTTCCACATAATAGCGCGTTGCTCCATCTCCCCTGATTACTTTATCTACAATAACAAAATCACCGGTAGTCATTTCCTGCTTTAAGCCTCCGCAGGAGCCCAGACGTATAAGTTGTTGTATGCCGCCGACGCATAAAATTTCCGTGACAAATGCCGAGTCCGGCGCATAGAAACCGCCGTTACCTACGGTGATCTTTTTCCCTTTATAGGTGCCGGTCCAAAATGTGTATCCTAAAAAAGTAAAATTCTTAACGGGATTTTCCAGATACTGAAGACAACGCTGGGCTCTCTGCATCTGACCGCTGATGATGCCGATTTCACCGAAATCACCCTTGCGAAACTGGAGCGAGCCAAGCAAACCTTCTGCGTGTAAGTGAACGTCTCGTTGCATCATGATTTTAACTCCTTTCTTGAGCTTCCAGTCTTCAGCTGTCAGCTTTCAGCTAAAATCAATGCATCTTAAAAGCTGAGGGCTGATGGCTGAGAGCTGATAGCTATTTTGTAATTAATTTTGTTTTATCTATTTTTCCTACCCTATTCTTCGGCAAGTCGGCCACCATTTCAAACTGATGCGGGATTTTAAAATGTGCAAGATTCTCTTTTAAGAAATCTTTGAGCTCCTGTGTATCGATGATTTCGTTTTCTTTGGCGACGATGAATGCCTTGGGAACCTCTCCGCGCATCGCGTCAGGCACACCGATAACCGCCACTTCTTTGATCTTAGGATGCCGCTGCATCTTCTCTTCGACTTCGGAAGAGAAAACAATTTCACCGGCAACTTTAATCATATCTTTCTTCCTGCCTGCCAGGTAAATAAGGCCTTCTCCATCGCAATAAGCAATGTCGCCGGTCTTAAGCCACCCGTCGGCAGTTAAAACTTCTTTTGTTAAATCGGGCGCTTTGTAGTAGCCGGTCATGACGCCATCGCCCTTGACCCAAAGCTCTCCTTTCTGATCGCCGGCTACTTGATTACCATCATCATCGACAATCTTGTGCGTCATTCTAAAACCAAATTTTCCGATGCTCCCTATTTTGGTCTCGTCGGAAGGCGAATAGGTATTGGGTGCCGATGTCTCAGTCATCCCCCATCCGTTTAAAACGGTTGCCTTGGGGCATACCTGATGAAAACGCTGCAACAATGCCGCAGAAGATGGTGCGCCAAAAACAGCCGCATAACGCAACGAAGAAAGATTGAATTTTTCATATTCTTTAAGAGAAACAATTGCTATATACATTGAAGGGACGATACAGAAGATAGTCACTTTATGCTGTTCTATGTCTTTTAAGAATTGCAAAGGGTGAAAACGTTCCATGAGCACCAGCGTTGAGGCAAACCGCATCATCAAAAGAATGTAGTCAAGCCCGCCCAGGTGTGAAAAGGGGATGCCGCCGGTTAAAAAAATATCTTTGTCGCTAACGCCTAAAAAATGGTTAATGGTATCAACCGGATTATCCAGATGTTTATAGGAAAGCATTACCCCTTTGGGCTGGCCGGTTGAACCTGAGGTATAAAAAATAGAAGAAAGGTCGTCTTCATTGACGGCAACAGCAGGCGTTTGCGTCTGCGGCTTAGCAAAAATCGTTTCCCAGGAAGTAAAATTTTCTCCGGTTCCCTTACAGATGATTATCTCTTTTAAACTTGGACAATTCGCTTTTATCGTAGCAAGATTAATGTCTTTCTTTGGTTGAGTAACAAGTATGCTTGCCTGACTGTGATTGATGAAATGAGTTATCTCGTTTTCAGTGAGCATGAAATCAAGGGGAATAAGAGCGCCGCCGATGCTGAAGGTTGCCAGAAAACTGCACAATGCCTCCGGCGTGCTTGAAAGAAACAATGCAACCCTGTCTCCTTTTTTAATGCCGCGGGTGAGTAAATAATTTGCCACGGTAAACGCATTGTCTTTTAGCTGGGAAAAGGTTATTCTCTGATTTTCAAAAATAACGGCAGTTCTTTGCGCGTGCGACGAAGCATATTGTACCAATAATTTCTTAACATCCATAAAACCTCCTAATGAGCACGTGATTTTTGAAACAAAGTGCGCAAAAATCACTGTGCGAATTATCCCGTTATTTCCTTAATTTCTGACTTTGCACAAAATTAAGGGAGAATACATATTAAGTTGAAATAACGGGACTACGTCTTCCGGTTTCTGCTTACCTATTATATATACCTGTCAGTGGTATACAATAGCAAAATTTTAATAGTAAAATTTTACTATTCATTTTTCCCAAGTCAAGTTTTTTTTGTAAAGTCCTTAAAGAGCCTAATTTTAACGCAGATGAAGGCAGATTGCACACAGATGGTCGCAGATGAATTTATCTGCGTATATCTGCGTTTTTACGCGAAAATCTGCGTTAGACTAAGAAACTTCTGCCTCTAATTTTTCAATCAGGCTTTCGGTTTCCTTAAGCAGGGAAGGCGGAAGAAGCTTGGAAATCTCTATTTCCCGTTTCATGGCGCGTAAAGTACTTAAATAGCGCTTTACCGTGATGGTACGGCTGCGCTCCTGCTCCTCCTGCGGATCAACTTCCTTGCGCTGACGCATTAAAGTGGTTAAATCGCGTTTTATGAGTTGCGGGTCTTTACCTACTTCGAAAACATTCTTTTTTATCTTTTCATAATCGTGCTCATCGAGGGCTTTGTTATTTTTTGCCTTGCGCAAAAGATCAATGGACTCATAACTTGGCACTACCGCGGCATTGGTATTTTCAGTGTATTCTTTTTGAAGGTATTGCGGTTCCTCTTTCTCTAAAAAATAATAAGAACGCAACAACTTCATCGCAGTCGGCTTCTTGATACCAATTTCTTTTAAGATGTAGATTTCTATGGTGCTATAGCCCCATTCTTTGTAAAGCTTATCCTTATACACCGAGTAGAGAGCGCGGCCTAAAGAAACCCAGGAAGTCTTAAAACTTTTGGCACTCTCTAAAATATGATACCGTAACGATGCGGGATCAAGCTCCTCCATTTTCTCTTCGATACGCTCTAATGATTTTGTTTTTGGCATATCCATGGCTTATCCTCCTCAATGAGACTTGCGCTTTTCTGCACGCCCGCCTATCGGCGGTCAGCTTGAAAAAGCGCTTAGTCGAATTGATCCCGCCTAAAGTCAGTGGAAATTTACAAAGGAAATTTCCA
>JAQUOR010000048.1 GCA_028717025.1 Candidatus Omnitrophota bacterium
CTGCCCTCCAATTCTTAAATATCGACAATGAACGAGGATATTCTGCACGATATATTCCATTAACTCTTGCGGCATATCCTCTTCTACGCACGGCTGAACCGATTTTTCGCAATGCCAACAGCACAAGTTGCAGCGCGAAGTCAACGAAAGCATCACTTTCTGGGGATAATGTTTGAGAAACGTATTCTTCGAGCAATACTTAGGATCATACGCTTGAGCCCAGAATTGAGGTTCATATTTGGTATTCATGGAACTCATTAAATCGCTATTTGTGTTTTTTCTGTCTTTGAGGCCCATAATAATAGTACAGGCGTATCCTGTATATAATTTTTTGTATCAATGTTAAAATCTTTCCGTTATATAAAAGCCCGAGAGCCTGATGCGCTGCACGCCAACAACAAGGAATACCGGCGTCCTGAGATACAGACTTAAGCATAACAAACGGTTGTTGGTGAAACTCTTTTGCATGTCCTCCCCCTGCTTTTTTTATAAAAATGACGGCTCTCTCGCGTATACGTTTGACTAATTGCCACTCTGCTTCCAGACAGAGGAATTCCTCCAGGATTTTTCCTGTCCATACATTCGTGTCATCGATGATCAGAATGCCGCCGTTTTTTAACCCGGATGATGCGTAATACCAGTCGATAAACGGAGTAGGAAATGCGTGGCGGCCGTCGATAAGCACCAAATCGAGATCTTTAAGTTGTAAATGCGGCAAAGCATCTTCGGATCTTTGTATCTGAAAATCAATCCTTTCAACTGAGATATTCTTCTGTTTACAGTAAGCGAGCATGTTGACAACCGCATTTTTGTCGGGAGTAACGCAGGTATGCTGTGTACCCTTAAGCGCAAAAATAACCGTACTAAGCCCCGCGCCTGTTTCCAGGGTCTTTGAGGTTTCATCTGTCGCATCATAGATATACTGCGCCAACGTGCGTTCCAGACTGAACGGAAAAGGGTTGTGCTGCGCATCGGTATAAATCTCGGTTAAAAATTCATTAATGTCCATTGGAATCAGGCATTTTTATCGAAAAATTTCATAATGCGTATCATTTCCCGGGAAAAACCGATGTTAGCGAAGTGCTTCAGCTGCGTGCTCCAACTGTTACGAAATTCCTCGATGCTCATCAGTTTTCTTCCTGCCATAATCATCGATGTACCAACGGGCACACTATCTTCCATGGAAAGAGCGTTAAGGACATGTTTTGGCAATATTTTTTCCATACAGGTTTGCTTTGTCATTCCTTTCTCGCAAAGCCGCAGCCTATATGATCTCTGACACGGGCTGCACGATTTTGGCGAAATAATCGAAATAGATTTGCCTTTACTTCCTACCCAGGGATGCAACAGAACAGGGGAAGAAGTCCCGTGCAGGGAGATGATCGGTACGCCGCTGGTTGCGGCAATATGCATTGCGCCATGGTCGGTCGTAATGAGCACCTTTAGCTGCCGGCACAGACCGACGAATTCTTGTATCGTCGCGGTAATTTGATATGAGCAGCCCGTTAACGAAACTATTCTTTCTATGTTTGGCCGGTCGCATGCTGCACCTGTTGCGACAACATTTTCTTTGTCCAGCTGCTCGATAAGCGCCTGCCAATGGTGCAGCGGCCAGTTTCTATTCTTCTTGGCCTGAAACTCAGTTTGCGGCGTATAGATACAGCAACCTATTTTACCTTTATGTTCGGCAAATAATACCTGGGATGGACCGGGACAATATAATTCCGGGATATCGCCCGTATAGCCGATATGTCTGGCAAGTTCCATGTTTAATTCTACCTGGTGTTTCTCAAAAAGCATATGCCGGTAGGCGGCAGTAATTTTTTTCTTCCAGTGGCGCGGCGTAATTGGATACAAATGGCGTAATTCTATATAGCGTTTCGCCTTTCGGGCACGTTCCTGGAGGGCTTCGGTACAGGAAAAAACCGGCATTACCGCCATATCATATTCGGAAAGGTCAAGGCCATCGGTAAATACAATGGTGTGGTCAAAAAGATCAATTCCTTTAAGCACCGGATGGTTGTCTCTCTCAGAGATAACATCGAGCGTTGCCCCGGAATAAAGCCTGCGCAATGCCGCGTAGAGGGGAGTTGCCATAATGGTATCGCCGATCTCTTCTGGTGCAAAAGTAACGATCTTCATCGTGTATCGGTGCGCCTGACGTTTAAATAATGTTTTATCTGCTCCCCCACGTGCGAAAATCCTTTACTGATATTTTTTGTACACGCTCAAGTATGCCGCCAAACGATAAGTAAACGGATTTCTGTTATGGCTCTGCCTAGTTTTCGTATACTTTCCAAGAAGTTTACGCTTGCCTGTCCGCGCTTTAATAACAGATAAAGCAATCCTTTCCCGCAATAGCATAATGAACATTTCATATCATAGAGTGCTTTTCTAAAAAGCGGGATACTGTGTCCATGTTCATTTCCGAAATCCAGATAGACCTGCGTCACGCCGTCCCAAAAAATCCTTTTCGCAAGCCACGTCAATCGTTGTCGGGATCGCGGAACAAAATGATATATTATTTGTTTTGGGTTATAATAGATTTTTACTCCCGATTTATAAAGCCTGTGATACATATCGTTGTCCTCTCCCGAGAGAAGACAGTCCCCTTTTCTTCCTAAGTACGTTCGAAAACCACCGGTACGTAAAAATAATTCTTTGTGAAAAGCTGCATTCATCGTAATAAGGTAATCGTCTTCGCCAAGATAACAGGACTCATTGCCGAAATCATATTTTCCTACTATGGTTTCGTATTCCGCAGGAAACCGCCTGCTTCGCCCGTTTTCCCATGTAAGTTCCACTCTTCCCACCACGCAGACAGGACTCGGTTTTAGAGTCGTAAACGCCCACACAATCTGCGTAAGCCAGTCTTTATCGGGTATCGCATCATCGTCAATATACGCAATATATTTTCCTTTAGCTTCGTTGGCGCCGCGATTACGGGCGTATGCAATGCCTTGCTGTTGCTCTACATAATACATAATCGGCATCTGTGCTGCCTTACCTATTTCCTCCACGACATCTTTCGTTGCATCATGTGAATTATTATCAACAACAATGATATCAAAAGGATAATAGGCTTCTTGTCTGATCAAGGCGTCAAGCGTGTGCGTTAATGATGCACAGCGATTGTAAGTGCACACTATAACAGTGATGAGGGGTTCGAACGTCATATGGTATCGGTGTTTACCTAAAATAAAGCCTTTATTCTCCGAAAGACCCTTGCGATAAATATTCCGGGATTAAAAAATAACAATTTGATTCTCCTTTTAAAAACATTCTTGCGGTATCGTCGCCTTTGGTCCCGGTCAAATTCTTCCTGAAGCTGCCTGATGAAGGTAAGCAATGTATTATAATCGACTGTTTTCGTTAAGCCCATCTTTGGCGAGTGATGAAAAAAAAGCGACCAATCGCGTACGGACGGTATGATGCCGCCCTCCAAAGCATCACTGTATAGTTGGGTACCGGGATACGGCGTGACAATGCACATGCACGTGTAATCGCTTTTTAATCGATGGATGAGTTTTATGGTATCGTGAATCTGGCTAAGCGTTTCGTTTGGAAACCCGATCATAAAATAGGCTAAAGATTCTATTTTTGCTTTCTTAACTGTTGCGAATGCCCGGCGCGCCTGGTCTATGGTGATATTTTTCTTTATGTACCGTAGCATCTGCGGATTTCCCGATTCTACTCCGATATTTACTCTGAAACACCCCGCTGATTTCATGATTTTCAGGATCTCGTAATTACACGAATCCGCTCTCATATCGCACATCCATCTGATGTTTAATCCCGCGCGTTTTATTTGCTCGCACATTTCCGTCACTCTTTTTTTATCAAGAGTGAAGGTGTCATCTGCAAAACGGAAATTGGATGCGCTAAAATGTTGTGCCGTATACTTAAGCTCAGCGACTACCCTTTCTACCGACATAAAACGAGTTTTTCTACTCCATATTTTATTGCTTGCACAATAAATACATTGATAGGGGCATCCTCGTGAAGTAAAGAGTGTCCCGAAACTATCGGGAGCGTGCTTGGCTGACTGATACGTACAATCCCAGGCAGGAAAAGGCAGACTATCGAGGTCCTGTATGTATTCCCGATTCGGGTTCTCGCAAACAGCGCCATCCTGTTTAAATGCAATACCGGGGATTGCCTCAAGCGTTTCTTTTCTTTCGATTGCGTTTACCAGCTCCAGAAACGTGAATTCGCCTTCCTTTTTTACCGCGACATCGAAAGAAGGTTCTTGGAGAGTTTCTCTTGGAAGGATGGTGGGATGAGGGCCTCCCGCCACAATAGTAATATGAGGAAATTCATTTTTGATATACTTTGCTATTTTAACTGCCATCGCATACTTTGCGGTCGGCATCGTAATACCCACCACAATGGGTTTAAAATCGTTTATAATATTTTTAATATTCTGCGATGTTTTCTTCCAGATGAGACTCGTATCTTCTAAATTTGAAAGATAACGATCGAAATTAGTGATTATGTCTTGCTTAAAAGGCTGTTCTTCTACCAATCCAAACTCACCATTATAGATTATGCAATCGTGTCGGCTATTTCGCAGTACTCCCGCACAGGAAGCAAGACCATACGACACTTTGTCATAACTGATATTTTGCAGGGCGTACCACGGAGGGTCAATTAATAGAACTTTTGCCATTGGTATAGTTGTTTATTCTGATTTTGAATCCGCGTGCGTGTTTCCCAATACATAAGTTCATACTGCGGTTGCATTTTATTCCATGGTATCGGCGGACTATTACGCGTGATGTCTCGCCGAATACTCCTCAATCAGTTTTATGACTCTTTCCGGTGTAATCTCCCGCAAGCACTCCAACGCGTCCTTTCGCGGGCAAGGCTCGTCTATTTTGTATATGATTGTCGATGCTTTACATGGCGCACAGGTAAGCTCTGAGGCTACGGTGATGGTATTTTCATTTGAATCTTCGAGCGTAACGCTGTTGGTCGGCCCGTAGATGACAATGCGCAGTTTGCATTTCGTTGCGACTACCAAATGCGCTATGGCAGTATCACTGCACACGCATATTTCAGCTTCATCTATGAGGGCTGCGAGCTGGTTAAACGATAGTTTATCGCAGATATTATATGCACCCTTAAGCTCCCTGCTTACAACTTCACACGCCTCTTCGTCACCCTTCCCATACCCAGAGATAAAAACAGAGTAATTTTTAGCCGTAAGATACCGGGCAATTTCTCTGTAATACTGCGCAGGCCAACGTCTCGAATTAATATGGATCTTCCCTCCCGGGTGTATAACCGCTATTTTCCTTTCTGGCGATGTGCCGATATAGTTTTTTATGACTTCTGATGTCTCGCCTCTGCTCGTAGCATCGATCTCAAAATATAAATCTTTTGAGTAAGGGAGCTTATACCCTACAGCGTCTAAAAGCCTTAAATATACCGATCGTCCTAAGGGACTATATCCGGAAACGCTATAATGCTGTATGCTCGTTACGAAGCCATCGTCTCTTGCAAACCCGACTATCACGGGAATATCCAGTGCGGCGAGAAATGCGCCTCCAAAAACAGCAGTCCATGAAAAAATTGCGCAATTGATACCAACGCTATGATTTCTTAGGGCAAAACGCATGTATTCCCACGGATAGAAACAAAAAATCGTTACTGTTGCCTGGAATCTGCTTTTTATCCGGCTAAAATGTTCTACCCCTGCATAGTTTACGTAGTACACGTTTTTGTAAATTGATTGCGTGCGAAAGATCTGCGCCCTTCCTGCATCATTAACTATCAAATCCACCTCATACTGGCGTGAAAGGGCTTTTGCCAGAGAAGACATCATTAAAAGATCGCCGATTCCGCCATCGCTCATTATCAGCAATCTCCTGGGGTTCTTTCTCGTGAATAATCTACACACGAAGAAAAACAAGGCAATCGGCATCAATGCAATATGGTGGTATCTACGTTTTCTTAAACGATACAAAATCGTTTTCATTTTTTGAAACGGCGTATCCATGTTTTAATTAAGAAGATTTTCAGTAAGTATTTATGGAACTTTACGGCTTATGCGAAAATAAATAAAAAGCGCACAACTTTCAAATAGTTTCTTACTATCTTACCGCAAAAGGCCTTGCACTGCCTTTTTAACTTCTTCAACGGTAATCTGCAGGATGCAATGGGGCTCTAAGCTGGTGCAGCCATACCGGCATGAGGCAACCGGCTCTTTAGGCACAAGCTGGGCATACTTTGTTTTCCACGGCTTAAAACGATACGGTACGCATTGCTCAGCCGGAAGACTTATGTGAGAATAAGGAGAAATCTCTACGACAGGTATATTCACCGTCGCCGCTATGTGTTTTAAACCGCTATCGCTTCCAATATATATCTTGCAAAACTTCATTAGCGTCGATGCTTGACGAAGGGTGGTCAACCCTATGAGATTAATTGCCGAGTCTCCCAAATCCTTTTGCAATGCTTCCCCCAAGATTTTTTCTTTGGCGTCGCCCATAAAAAATATCCGGGCCCCGTATTGCTCATTGAGCCATAAGCCCAGTTCAGAGAAACGCTCAAGGGGCCATTTTCTTCTAGGGTCGCGCGCACCGATGCATAGACAAACCAATGTTTCATCGTTTTTAACGCCGTATCGTTTGATAATTTCTTTACCAAAATTTTCATCCTTTTCGTCAGTCCATAATTCCAGATTATCGCTACTGATGCTGCCGCCAAGAAATTTAATCATTTCCAGATTGCGTTCTACTTCATGTTTAAGCGATATGCCGGTGATTAAATCCGTAAAAAGTTTGTCATACCCTCTATTTTGTTGCTGTTTGTCGGAACTCACACATTCGGAGTATGCAACCCGTTTATTCGCGCCGCTAAAATATATTAAAAAGGAGCCATAATAACCATCGAAGTCCCAGCGCGGGAAAAACGCCAAATCAAATTTGTATTTCCATAAATTCGAAACTGCGTATTGCAAGGCATTACAATACCTCGTTACATTCACGAGCTGGATTCTCTTCTTCGATTCAAACGTCAATACTTCATTCACATATGGACATAACTCTACCAGATTATGAACCTGTTGCCGAACGACAAGTGTAATCCATGCATCCGGTGCATTCTTGCGCAATTCTCTTAAAAAAGGAGTGGTTAATATCATGTCGCCAATCTCATCCAACCGCACAATGAGAATCTTTTTCGCTGAAGAAATATTTGTGATCTTGGGCATCCGGCGAAAACCAAAAAGCCGGAAGACCGGCTCGCAAATCATGAGAGCGATGCGCGGCGACAAAATTAACTCTCTTATCCATTTCACCACAGAATTGAATAAAGCTACCGGTTTCATTTCTTACCTGTAGAAAATAGTATCTTTCTTATCGCGTTAAAGACAGTGTCTCCAATAAGAAGACGAAAGAAAATCGACAGATGATTCTTCCACGGAGCATTGAGTCGCAAGAAAAGCAAGGAAAGAGAAATATATTTAAGCGCTGCGCGCCGGTTTCCCAATTTATACTGCTCTTCCGCGCGACAGTAGAATAATGTTGAGTCCCTTTGCCACTGCATTTTCTTAAATGAATACCCATAATAGTAATACGAAGGGGTAAATTTTTTACCCCAATATTTCTGGCTGACTCTTTTACATTCAGCCGACCAGCGTTTTGCATCGTTTTGGATGGATTTTGATGCCGCATGAAATCGGTACGTTGCCAAAACTTTATCCAAGTAATGAAAGCAATACCTGCTACTCAAGCGTATCCATAAATCATAGTCCAACGCCCACCACAAAGTTTCATCGAGGGGACCTACTTCTTTAACGGCGTGCATGGAATAAAAAATCGCGTGCATGATCCAACATGGCCCGTCAGGCCGCACGCATGACCACCATCGGATAAGATCTTTTCTTTTTGAGAAATGCCCCTTCCATATGCCGGTGAGTTTACCGTTTTCATCAACCAAATTGCAATCGCCAAAGACAATGTGCGTGTCTCTCGAGAGAGTAAATTCTTCGGCGACCGCCTTAAAGACGCCGGGCAAATACGTATCATCGGAATTTAACCAGCTAAATATTTGTCCGGATACTTTTGTAAGCCCCTTATTGATTGCATGGGCCTGACCGTTGTCCGGCTCACTTACCCAACAGCGTAGCCACTTCTCGTATTTTCTGATTATTTCTACGCTCCCGTCGGTGCTTCCTCCATCCATAATGATATATTCTAAATCCGGATATCCCTGGAGAAGTGCGGAGCGAATGGTTTCTTCGATAAACCGTCCCTGGTTATAACTGGGCGTAACAATGCTTATCTGCGGCCAGCGCTGGCCATTGGGCATGGCATCGGGCAGTTGCGGACTCTCCTGCGTCCATGGCCAGCCGGTTTTTCCTTCCGGAGGCAGCGGTAAATCTTTTAGGGTCGGGCAACGCATATTTTTATACTGCTAATTTGTTTGAGAGGATATTATCGAATGCGGATTTCTATACGTTTTAACAACATGGTTATGTTTTCCTGTCACCCAATCCTGATTTCAACGATTGTCTGGTCGTAACAGAGCACCCGCGACACAGCGTCAGCTAATGCTTTTCAAAGAGAGCAATAAATTTAAGCATGATTGTTTTATCGATCTCCTCATTATTCTCTAAGTAAAACATTTCCAGATTCAAAGAACCCATATTGTTTACGATTCGTTTTTTAAATGATTGTGGGCTATAAAAACGGGCAAATCGATTGTGGAAGTTTCTCATATATACGATTTTTTCGCCTCGCTTCCATTGTATTCCGCGATGATCCACGAAAGGATCAGTTAACGAAAAATCAAATTGGCAAAAATATATTGGCAGAATACAAAGTTTTCCATTTTTGCATAATAACCGGTTGGCTTCTTTTAGAAAAATAATGTCGCGCTCACTTTCAAAATGTTCAAAAGAACAATGCAGGACGAGTTTGCTGACAGAACCATCCGGCAAAGGAACGGCAATGGCGTCGCCCCCTATTCTCTCTGCGTGAATTCCTGGTGGATATGTGAGATCAAGCTTATAGACGGTACATTTATATAACTGCCTTACGATATCGCTGAAAGGAGAATTTAACGCAGCCACATCAATTACAACATCGGATGAATTAATTCCAAGGCATTTAATTGACATAAAATGTTGTAGTGCCTTTTCTTCAAAGAAACAACCCTTGTACTGACCGCCACCATAATAATCTAAAGGGTAATGTGCCGCTTCAATATAATTATGATACTCGTCGGGATTTGCCCAAATAGAATGTACCGCAATGTCCAGTTCCTCCAGCTGTCGACGTATGCCGGGAAAATCTATTTCTGGCGGTACTGTAACGACAAAAGGATTCCGCCTATAACCGAGCCTCCACTTAGTATCTTCCCAGAAAGACGGCATTCTGACAGCTGCCCATTTGAGTACAATACCTGTGGTCTTGCATATCCCATCTTTACGCAAGTGATGAAAAAAACTTTTGACTAACCTGACCATGGTATCTCTACGAATTTCGCATCACCTTACGAAAAGCTTTGTACCTCGGGTTTACTCACAAAGCAGATACCCCATGGAATACATAAAACATATCATCAATGAAACCTTGGTAATATTATTTTTTTTCGAAATATTTTTCATTAAGCCTGCGTATACGCGCCGGGCAATCGCCAAAGCGTCTAAAAATAAAATCTCTTATTCCGAAGAGCTTCGCTTCAAGAATACTTCTTTCCCGCATCATGAGCAGAAGATCCCAATACGCTCTTTTGATAGCCGGGTATTTTCTTGTATAAAAAAGAAAAGGTAAGAATTCACACGCTATAAGCCTGTATTCATGCCATTGCTGCGATAAAGACAGGTTTCGTCCTGCCCAAAGTAAACGGCCCCTAATGAAAAAATAATAAAAAAGCGGTCCTTTGCCACCGAATGACTTGCGTATTTTATGCCATACTTTTGCGGCCGGAATGATCAACAGCTTGAAACCTGATTTTTTTACGCGAAAACACCAATCGATTTCTTCATAATCTAAAAAGAATAAAGGTTCAAACAAACCGGTTTTTTCTGCAACAATAGCCCTAAAGAATATAACACAGCCATCAACGTAATCTGTTTCTACGGCACCATCGCGTAGGGCGTATTTATTTTCGACAAAC
>JAQUOR010000049.1 GCA_028717025.1 Candidatus Omnitrophota bacterium
CGAAAAAAAATAGTGGGTATGCAGGAATTGTCGGAAGCCAGGGAACGGATCACGTTGGGAATAAAGATGGAAGTTCCTCTCTCGGGCAATGATAGGCTCATCGCGGCATATCACGAGGCAGGGCATACCATGGTGACTTTCCTGCTGGTGCCCACTCACGATGTCTTTAAAGCGACTATCATCCCCCACAAATCAATAGGCGGTGTTACTTGGATAATGCAAACCGAGGAACGGCTTATTCCTGCCAAAGAAGAATTATTGGGTGACATAAAAATCCTGCTCGGCGGTTACGCTGCGGAAAAAATACAATTTGGGGTAACTTCAACAGGCGTTGAAGACGATCTCTTGAAAGCCAACGATCTTGCCGAAAAAATGGTAACGAAATGGGGCATGGGCACTTCAGGTGCCGTAGGTATCTCTTCGAGCCCCTGGGCGCGCCGCGAAGTATCGGAACGGGATAGAGAAGACCTGATAAATAACAGCTTAAACGAAGTCAACGAAATACTGCGCAAAGAAAGAGAGATCATGGAAGAGATAGCCCAGCAATTGTTAAAAAAAGAAGAATTAGATTACGATGAGCTGGAAGCGATATTCAAGAAATATAACCGGACTCGTTTGACCTACACCCAGAAAGGACTTGCGAAAGGCGAAAAAGAAGGCATAACCTGGGATGATGTTATAGGAATGGAAGAAACGAAAGAAGAGGCAAAAGAAATCGTCAGCCTTATCAAAGACAGAGCACACTTAAAACAAGTAGGCGGCAGGATCATACGCGGCCTTTTAATGTTCGGACCTCCCGGATGCGGAAAGACTTATTTAGCAAGCGCCATGGCTAACGAAGCAGGCGTGCCTTTTCTAAGCAGGGTAGGCTCTGAATTTGTGGAAATGTACGTCGGTGTCGGCGCAAGCCGCATCAGGCACATGTTCCAGGAAGCGCGCGAATTCGCTCTTTCAAAAGGCGGCTGCATTATTTTTATCGATGAAATCGATGCTTTAGGAGCAAAACGGGCCGTTGATCAGGGATTCGGCGGACAAACAGAATACAATCAGACATTGAACCAGCTTCTTGCGGAAATGGACAGCTTTAAAGAAAAAGAAGAACAATACAATATCGTTATTATCGGAGCGACAAATGCCAAAGAGGACTTTCTTGATCCGGCGCTGCTCAGGCCCGGAAGATTTGACCGCAAGATTACCGTTGATTTACCCACCTTCGAAGACCGCAAGAAACTTTTTTCGTATTATCTTAGTAAGGTCAAATACAATTCTGAAGAGATAAACCCGGAAAAATTTGCAAGTATTACCCACGGCTGGTCCCCCGCTGATATCGCCAACCTCATCAAGGAGGCGGCGCTTCTTACGGTACGAAACAAAAAAGAGGCGATAGAGACCAGGGAAATGGACGAAGCCAGAGAAAGAATCTCACTGGGCTTAAAACGAAAATTAACGCAGACAAAAGAGACGCTTAAATTTACCGCATATCATGAAGCGGGCCATTGCATTGCGCAGTATTACGTGAAGGGAAAATTTCCTTTTAAAGTTTCTATTATCCCGCGCACCGGCACTTTAGGGGTAGCGTGGTACGCTTCTGAGGGAGATACCACAAGCGGGACCAAAGAAGAATTATTGGGAAAAATACGCAGCGCCTTGGCTGGCTATGTTGCGGAAAAAATAAAATTCGGCACAACAACCGCAGGTGTTACCGCTGATTTCGAAAATGCCCTGCGTACTGCTCATTTTATGGTATGGGAAGCAGGCATGAGCAAAACCGGCTATATAGGCAATTTTAGCCGGGGGCTCTATTTCACAAACCAGCAACAACAACCGTTTTTGTCCGAAGATATGAGAGCAAAACTGGATAACGAGACGCAGGAAATATTGCGGGAATGCCTTAAAGACACGGAAAGTATGCTCGAGCGCGAATCCGCGCTTTTTGAACATATCGCTACGCAATTGCTGGAAAAAGAAGAGCTGACGTATCCTGAACTGGAAGAAATCTTTAAAAAATATGCCAAAGGCAACCCCAAAGATTCTCCTCTTTAGTCTCATTCTGGTTTTTCTCACTTCCTGCGCCGGTTCCTCTCCTTCCTACTCCCGTAAAGATATCGGGAAGGTAATCGCAAAAATCTGCAAAGAAGAATTCAGCATCGACATCAAAGTATGGGAAGAAGGAAATACCATCTGGCTCTACTCCCCTTTTGAAAGCGTCCTTGATGCAGAAGGAAAATGGAATAAAGATGTTTCTACCACTGTGCGTAGGATCTTCTTGTCGCTACGCAGAGTCATCTTGAGCATCGATAAGCGGCCGGAATTCTATTGTTTTGTGGTTTCGGATATAAAAAAAATAGGCGCGGACCTTTACTATGCCGGTTACGTCAAAGACTTAATGATGCTTGAAATAGGATATCTCCCCGTCGAAGAATTTGAAAACAGGGAAGTATTAATACAGATGCTCAGCCCTAAAGCATTAGGCGATACGCAAGGCACTCATATTCCGCTCCATGATATTACCATGGGAGAATTTATCTCCTATCTTGTACGCCAGAATATAGAGAAAAAATTTACTTCCGAAGAAAATAAGAAATTCTTCCAGATCAATAGCATACAAACTGACTACGCTCGCACTACATTAAAGATAAACGTCGATATTAAAATAAAAGAATATAAAGCAAACTTACCCGACCCCTTTGAAGAAACAAAAAAAATCGTTACGCGTCTCCTTGAAATTTATGACCCTAAGGATATTGTTGAAGTCGAAATCAACGATACCGTCAAAAACCGCTTCTATAGCAAGCGTGCTCTCCTGGAAGAAAAATAGTTATTAGCTATCAGCTTTCAGTCTTCAGCTTTCAGCTTCAAGCTATTCTGCACTTTTAGCTTCGTGTACTTAAAGTTTAAAGTTTATCTCTCAGTACGCTGTACTAATTCTGGTGACTTGGTGACTTTACCTTTGGAGCTGAAAGCGTAACTAGCGGATGGTAACGCGGCGGTTTTTTACGTGTAGTTTCTTCTCGACAAATAATTTTACCGCTTTTGGATACAAGAGATGTTCTAAGCGGTGTATTTTTTTCTCTAAATCGCTAAGCTTTGTGCCTGCCTTGATAGTAACGGCTCCCTGCAGTATTACGGGTCCATGGTCAACGCTCTCATCAACGAAATGGACCGTCACCCCTGTCATTGTACACCCATAGGTAAGCGCCCGTTTTATGGCATGTTCTCCGCGAAACGCCGGCAAAAGAGCAGGATGAATATTTACTATCCTGTTTTTAAAGGCTCTTACGAAACGCGGACTTAAAATCCGCATAAACCCGGCTAAAACTACCAGATCTATTTTTTCGGCTTTTAAAAGCTTCCGGAGCGCCTCGTCAAAGTCGACGCGTGTCCTAAAGCGCTTCGGATCGATAAAAATATCTTTGATCTTAAGACGCCTGGCACGAACGCGCGCGTATGCGCCCTCCTTGTCGACAACAAGCAACTTAACGCAAGCCCGTATGTATCCTCTTTTAACTGCGCTTGCGAGCGCCTGAAAGTTACTCCCGTTACCTGAAGCTAAAACTGCAATATTCATCATATTGAGGCCGAAGATCTTTTAATATTTTTTCCAAGGGTCTTTTGTCGTTAATCTCTCTTTATTATGCACTTGATCGGACATTTGTTTTTCGCTTCCTCGAAAGGCTCGTTATGCGCCGCCTTTTTGTAATCAATAGAGGAAAGATTTTCTTTAAGATAAAACGGCGAATCTTTGACGCGCGTGCATATACCGCAGGCGATGCAACCTACAGGACAAACACTTTTGGTATCTTTCCCTGTGTCGTGAGAACTACAGGCGACATATATATCGTGCCCCGAAGGGATAAGACTGAATAATTTCTTAGGGCATACAAGGACGCATTTATTGCACGCTTTACATTTATGCGCATCTACTTTCGGCAACTGCTCGCTGGTCATGGTAATGGCACCGAAGGGGCATACTTTCGCGCACGTTCCAAAGCCAAGGCAGCCCCAAAAGCATTCCTTCTGTCCCCCTACTACCAGGTTTGCGGCAACGCAATCTTCTATACCCTGATATAAAACCTTATCTTTGACTTTTACGCCGCCGTTGCAATGGAGGGCTGCAATCAGTTTTACTTTTTTTTCCAGTTTTTTGTCTAAAAGCTGCGCGATCTTTTCTTTAACCTCCTGGTTACTTACCCTGCACGCATCGATAGCAAGCTTACCGCTTAAGATAGACTCGGCAAAACCGAAGCACCCTGCGCCGCCGCATGCCCCGCAGTTTGACCCGGGAAGCAGGCCGTGAATCCTCTCTAACCGCGGGTCGGTTTCGACCGTTAGTTTTTTTGAAGCGAGAGCCAACCCTATACCAAAGAGCAGACCCAAAACGCCCAACGTTATAATCGGTATTAAAATTTCCATCAATCCACCTTAAATGCCGCTGATGTAAACCGGTTCTGCCGGATTTCTTGCGTTGACGATTAAAACTTAAATCCGTTAAAACCCAGAAAACTCATGCTCATGATAGAAGCGATGATGAAGGCAAGCGGAAAATCTTTCAGGCTTTCAGGAATAGCGCAAAGCTCCAGCCGCTCCCTGATGCCCGACATCAACAGCATCGCTACTGTGTAGCCCACTCCCACGCATATACCCTGAAAAACAGAATAGTAAAAGCTACCGGGCACTGCTTTACCGTTTATAAAAAACATATCGATGTTTAGTACCGCTACTCCCAAAACTGCGCAATTAACCGTAATGAGCGGCAGGTATATTCCAAAAAAACGGTACATAGACGGGCTTACTTTTTTGATTACCATCTCCACGAGCTGCACAAAGGCAGCAATGACAAGTATAAAGGAAATAGTGCGCAGATATGTTATGTTAAAAGGCACAAGCAAAAACCTATAAATGCCCCAGGTGATTATCGAGGACATGGTAGTCACGAACATAACTGCCAGACTCATCGCAAGCGCCGGTTTAGTCTCTTTAGAAATCGCGACAAAAGAGCATAATCCTAAAAAACGCGAAAGAATCACGTTATAGACAAATACTGCGGAAATAAAAATTGTCAAAAAATATCCCAGGTTCATCCTCTTCTCTGTTTAAGTATGTTAAAAAATCCCATTAAAAGTCCGATAACCAAAAGCGCTCCTGAAGGCAGAACCAGAAGGAACATCGGTTCATACCCTTTAATCAGGGTGTGCCCGAAAAACGTCCCGGCTCCCACTACCTCCCGGATTGCCGAGATCAATAACAATGCCAGGATAAATCCCGCACCCATCCCCAAGGCATCAAGAATGGAATTAATCAGGCCTGATTTTGAGGCATATGCCTCTGCGCGGCCCAAGACGATGCAATTGACGACAATCAGAGGAACATATATACCCAAGGCCCGGTTTAATGCCGGACTATATGCTTTCATGATCAGCTCGGCGATAGTGACGAATGTTGCGATAACGACGATAAAACAGGGAATGCGTATCTTATCGGGAACGATGTTCTTGATGAGTGAGATTATAACGTTCGAGCCCACTAGAACGAACGTCGCCGCTATCCCCATTCCTACGCCGTTGCTCAAAGAAGTCGATACCGCTAAGGTCGGGCATAAACCCAGAGCCAGCACAAACGTCGGGTTTTCCTTAATGATCCCTCGTAAAAATTCTTTAATATATTTCATCTGCTCTTAAGTCCCTTGTGCAAAAAATACCGGTATTTTTTACGTGCCAAAGATACGATTTTTGGTGAATCGGTCGATAAGGGGAGTGGCAGCGTTCATTATTAAAATCGCATATGAAACGCCCTCCGGGTAACCTCCCCAGAGCCTGATAATTGCCGTAATGACGCCGCAGCCTATGCCGAATATAATCTGTCCTTTTCGCGTGAGCGGCGAAGTCACATAATCAGTGGCCATAAAAAATGCGCCCAGGATCAATCCTCCCGATAAAACATGAAACAACCAATCTCCATGTAACAGGTCCTTCGCGCCAAAAACGTAAGCGAATAGTCCGACTGTTGCAATGTAAGGTATGGGGATATGCCAGGAGATGTAACCTCTCAACATAAGAAACAACGCACCTATGAGCAAGGCTGCGATGCACACTTCGCCGAGGCATCCGCCGTGCCTGCCTAAAAATAGATCAAGGTATGACAACTGCTCGATCGATTTTCCTTCCTTGAGCAGCGTTAAAGGCGTGGCAGCAGTTACCGCATCGTAGCCAAAATTCATCGTGCCACGTGCGATGGGCTGCGTAAAGGCAGTCATGTATTTCGGCCAGGATGCCATCAGAAATACCCTTCCTACCAGCGCAGGATTAAAAATATTCTGCCCAAGGCCGCCGAAGGCCTGTTTGCCGATCGCAATGGCGAAAACCGAACCAATGACCACCAGCCACCAGGGAACGGAGACAGGAAGATTAAAGCTAAGCAGTAAACCCGTAAGCACGGCGCTTCCATCCCCTATGGTGATTTTCTTTTTGGTTAATAGCTGCAAGAGCGCTTCCGCGCATACTGCAGAGACAATCCCCAATACAATGACCCATAACGCACGTAATCCAAAAATAAAGACGCCGGCAACACCTGCAGGTACCAAGCTTACCACCACTATCCACATGATAGTGCGCAGCGATTCTTTGCCGTGTAAATGCGGAGAAAATGAAACGGTAAGTTTTTTCATTGCAATATTTTTTTTATTTCATCGGCTTTGCGTTTTACCGATTCAATCACTGCCCGCGAGGAAATGGTCGCACCGCTTATCGTCTGAACGTCTGATATGTCTTTTTTGTTTATAAACTGGTTTGTAAACGCTGCTTCGGCCACGCGCGTGCCCAGCCCTGGAGTTTCATTCTGACTCAATATTTTGATACCGATGACGGTACCGTTAGAAGCCATTCCGACAAGAGTATCGATAGTGCTGGAATAACCCTTTGCCGACGCTTTAAATACCACGCCGCGCGCTGCTGAGGCGCTATCATATGCTTTATAATAAACGACCCCACTGTCTGATGTGACCGGCTCAAAGCGCACGGCAGAAGGAATGACCTGTTTTAAACCTGCTTCTTCCTCAGCCTGCGCCTGCGCAATTATTTTCGCGTGGGTAAGAGAATTGACCATGGCGAGTAACCCGCTCGCCACAATACATATCACTGCAAGTATAAAACCATAGCGTATCATCTCTTTCATTTCATCCCCTCCAGCTTGGCCCTTTTTATAGACTGCACCAGCCTTCGATTGGTCGGACACACATAGCTGCATACGCCGCATTCGATGCAATCCGATGCACCATAGCGTTTTGTCTGGTCCCAGAGACTTTTCTGCGAGGCCAAATTTATCAAACAAGGCATAAGAGATACCGGGCACTCCCGTACGCACGCACCGCAGCGGATGCAGGGCCCCTCATCTCTCAGTGCGACGTGGTCGCTTAAAAATAAAAATCCTCCGGTACCTTTTAGAACAGGATAATCCAACCCATCCAGGGCAAGACCCATCATCGGTCCTCCGCAAATGATCTTTGCGGGCTCCTTCTTAAATTTCAGAATATCCTTATCAAAAAGTTCTCTTAGGGTTGTCCCTATCTTTACCCAGATGTTCTTAGGTGAGACCAATGCGTCGCCGGCAAAAGTCACAAGCCGTTCAATGAGCGGCTTATCGAAATAGACCGCTTCATAGACCGCAAAACAGGTCGCGACGTTCTGCACCAGGGCCCCCACTTCAAAAGGAAGCTTGCCCGAAGGAACCTTTCTTTTAAGAACTGAGTAGACCAGCTGCTTCTCTCCTCCCTGGGGATACGCGGTTTTTAAGACACGGCATTCGGTCAAAGGAAGTTCGAACTTCTTCGTACTTAATATACGGTGTATTGCTTTGATAGCTTCCGGCTTATTATCCTCAAGGGCAATGCACACGTTTTTTGGCCCAAGTATTTTGCAGATTATTTCTATTCCTTTAAATACCTCTGTCAAATGCTCAACCATAAGCCGGTAATCTGCCGCCAGATACGGTTCGCACTCGCACCCGTTAATGATCAAAGTGTCTATTTTTTTAGGAGGGTTCAATTTTACATGCGTAGGGAATGCCGCGCCGCCTAAGCCTACAATGCCGTTTTTTTGGATAATCCCTAAAAGCTCTTCTTTCCGCAGATGCGCGACGTCTTTACGAGCGTCGTATTTTTTTTCTTCGTGAGCGCACTCGATGATCATGGCGGAAGCGCGTTTCAAAACAGGGTGGAACCATGGAGCTATATTTAAAATTTTTCCTTTTTTTGGCGAATGCAGGACCGAAGAGATAAGGCCATCATTTGTGGCGATGACCTGCGCCTCCTCAACCAAGTTACCTATTTCAACGCACGCCGAAGAAGGTTTTCCCGTTGCCTGCGCCAAGGAAAGGTATAACTTTGCGGGGTTTAAAAATCGTTCGCTTGCACGTTCGTGCTGCGGCTCTTTATGTTCTTCTACTCTGATCATTCGTGCGTTATATTTGTCGCGGCGATATTTTTAAGATTATCGTGCAAGTCATGGGAAAATCATACGCTCCGGCAGAAAACCAACGCTATTCTTTTCGATACCTGAAGATAAAAAAAAGCGCAAAAATCGAACTAATTATACCAAGGGAAATCATGATTGTAAATGGGCTGAAAATGTCGGCCAAATAGGCAAAAAGAAACATGGAGATTAAAAATCCCAGGTGCGAAATAAATTCCAGGCTCCCGAAAATCCTGCCTAAAAGCTCCTTGCTGCTTTCCTTATGCAAGAGACTGTTCACGCCGACAAAAATCGGCGAAGTTATCAAACCCATGATAAAAGAAAGCACGATGCCTACTTTCGACGTTGGGTACGCACGCAGCAGGATCGAGAAGCCGGCGATGTAGAGCGCGCTAAAGAATGCGGAAAAATTGATGACTTTTTTTATCGAAACCTTATGGGCAAATCTTCCGTAGACAAGCGAACCGGCAAATATTCCGCAACCTAAGGCTACTCCGATAAATCCAAGGTCTTTTGTGTAGGTGTGCAGCACTTCTTGTATAAAACGGGTAAACACAGGGAACATCCCGCCGACGCAGGAAAACAGAAAAAGGAAGATCATGAAGGCATAGCGCGTCTGGGGTGAATTAAAGATATAATGTATCCCCTCTTTCATCTCTTTTACAAACGATATTTTCACCGTCGTCGCCACTGCTTTTCCTATATCAACGATATCTTCGGGAGAAAATTTTCCTTTTTCCTTTACCGTGATAAAAAACACCGATAACGCCGAAACAAAAAACGTAACAGCATCGATGATGAAAGCAACGTCAACCCCTAATTTATCGACAATGATACCGCCTAAGCCCATCCCCAGTATTGCGGCAATAGTCGCAGTAACCGAGATAAGCGAATTAGCCAGAAATATGTCTTTACTACCGACGATCTGCGGAATGAATGCCATTTTTGCGGGAATAAAAAATCTACCGACGCTAAAAGAAATGAATACGATAAAGTAAATAAGCGGCAGGGGGCGGGACGGGACGAAACAAAACGGGATCAATAAAATAAGTATACCCCTTAAGAAATCGCATATATACATGGTTTTGCGTTTGCTCCAGCGGTCGACATATACGCCCGATATCGGAGAAAAAATAAGTACGGGAACGATGGTCATGCTTATGGTAAACGCTAAACTTGCGGAAGATTCTGATGCGCGGGAAACAAAACCGATGAGTGCAATCTGGGTAAGCTTATCGCCAAACTGGGAGATAATCTGGCCAAACCAGAGAAGAAAGAAATTCCTTTTCCGTAAGAGTTGTAGATAAGGACCTATCATGCTTAAGACGCTAATTGCCGCGAATAAGAAACGCTAATTACCGCGAATAAAATTATTCGCTCTCTCCTATTCGCGGACATTCGTCCCGCCTGCATTTTATTCGGCGGGATCCTTCCGCATGCACATTCGTTCTGCGGAATCCCGCCAAAGGCGGTGACGCAGAGGACTTTAGTTTGTATGCGGGACATTTAAAAAA